>DGHF01000085.1 GCA_002392545.1 Ruminococcus sp. UBA3855 | reverse complement strand
GTCGCTATTTTATTTTACGCTTACTGCCTCTCACATCCTCAGCCATGTTTTTCAGAGTATGGAAATTTAACTCTTTCTGCATTTCAATTAGCTGTACCGCAACATAGCTGTCAGTTTCAATGTTCGTCTTGGGGAGCTGTTTGTCTCTGCGAAGCTCCATATCATTGTGAAGTACGCCATTGTGAGCAAAGGCAAATTCCATGTCAGCATGACCACGGAACGGATGGTTGTTCTGGTTGAAGTCCTGACTGCCCTGCGTGGTGTAACGGACATGACCCATGACTGCACGGGTATGATTCGGAAGTCTGAACTTCATTTTGTGGGCAGGCTTGGGGCGTTTGTAAATCGTCATCTGACCGTCCTTCATGTAGGAGATACCGCTAGCGTGTTCGCCTCTGACCTCGGAAGCATTAGCAAGAACCTGAATGAGTTTCTGCAAGGCTTTGAGAGGAATCTTTCTACCACAGTCTAAAAATCCAAATAATGCACACATATTAATAATCCTCCTCGTCATTGATTTCTTCGTTGATGTAAAGTCTGCGCTCTTTTAGATACTGAATCAATTCGGGTGCTTCGATACGGCTCACGAATTCAGACCATGAAAGTGCCTGCAAATCATCATCTTCCCAATTGATAGCGATGCTGCAAATTCTGTCAACCAACTGCAAAGTAGCAAGCAAAGTATTCAGTTTCAGTGTACCACGGAACAGACGAAATTCAATCGTTTTGGCATTGCACAAATTAACTGCGTAATATCGCCCATAACAGCCCTTGGCTTTTGTCATGACCTGAAACGGTGTCGGTTCATAGCCGAAACGTGCAGCCCAACGGTTCAAATTGATTTCTGTTCTTCTGGAAAATTTTACCATCTCATTCCAATGCTGTTCAACGAAATACAGAATTCTGGAAATCACATCTTCCTGTTCTTCCTCAGTCTCGCCGAAAGCATCACGATTGACATGGACGTGAAGCCCACAAGTATTTGTCTGGTGAGAGCGATAACCTTGATGGATAGCCGTTTTCAGGATGTCAGCCCAGTTGAATTCATGCAGGTGATACTCCAAGCTCATGGGATGTGTGACCAGCTCCATGCCATCATCGAGGCTACTATCAGACTTGATATAGAGACGGGTTTCAGCACAGAGCTACAGCATTTACTTTTTGGCTATATATAGCCATTAAAATTTGTTCAATTTCAACAAATAATATGAAAAATCGATTTTTATGAAGCAAATATCTGCTTCAATATAAAATTGAAATGTGTTTTATTGATTGATTTTTCGAGAAAAATTCATAAAAGTCCAATTTGGAGAAATTGAATTTAATTTCCATTTTTTAGTTAGTAAATGCTGTGGCTCTGGGTTTCAGCATCATTTGCAATGTCCAACAGCTCCTGAGCATTATCCGTATCTTTGCCACCTCTGTCAATTTCCAGCTCCACACCAAGAAAACGCTTGCCCTCACCATAGAAAATAGCAGTCGGCTTGTGCGAATAGCTGTGGATAACGTGCGTTTTCTCGTGATAACATCTGGAACAATAATAATTATCGTCCAATTCATAAGCGTTTTCCCTGCTAATCAAATCGTCGCAATTGTCACAGTGAGTGTAATACTCATTCATGCAGTACTCACACAAGCAACGGTCATAATCCTGCCCATACAAATCGCTATTGTAGAACAATTCATCACAGCTTTCACATCTGCCACATTCTTCATCAACGCAATCGTCACAGATAGGCTCGTCGTTAATAGTAGCATAATAATTATTCGTGATGATTTCGCCACAACAGGTGCATAAAGTTTTTTATTCCATAATAAATACTCCTTATAAATCCTCCTGAACCGTAACAGGCTCATTGATATAGAGCCTTCTGCGTTTCAGATAGTTGATTAACTCCTCATCGGTAATGCAACCAACAAATTCCGACCACGACAGATTTTTTACTTCCTTGTCGGTCAGATTTGTACCAAGTTCACAAAGAATATTCACGAATTGGAGCGTGGCAATAAGTGTCTCATATTTGAGCGTGCCTCTGAAAAGTCGGAACTCAATTGTCTGGCGTGGTCGGAGATTAACTGCGTAATATCGCCCATAAACTCCTTTTGCTTTTTTCAGCAAATCTTTCGGGTGATGCTCATACCCCATGCGAGCAGCCCAACGATTGATATTTGTCTGTGTTCTTCTAGAAAATTTTAACATCTCGTTCCAGTTTGCTTCGACAAAATACAAGATTCTTGAAATTGCATCGTCCTGTTGCTGTTCCGTTTCGCCGAGTGAACTGCGGTTGACGTGTACATGAAGTCCGCAGGTATTCGTTTGATGCGATAAATAGCCTAATTGTACAGCCTTGTGCAAAACGTCTTCCCAGCAGAAATCATCGAGATGATATGAAAGTGTCATCGGATGGGTCACAATTTCGAAACCATAATTCAGACTACCATCGTTTTTGATGTAAATATGCTCATCATGATAATTGGATTCTTCGAGAATTTCAAGGGCATAATCATCATCATGACCACCCTCATCTACTTCCAGTTCTACGCCAAAATACCGCTTGCCTTCGCCGTAAAAGATAGGTTCTGGCTTATAACCATACTCATGGATAGTATGATTTTTCTTTTCGTAGCAGTCATAACATAAATCGATTTCATTATAAGTGTAAATATCATCTTGATGTAACAGCATATTGCAATCGGCACAATGAAAATATTCGTTATCATAACAAGAACGACAAACGAAATGTCCATCTTCCATGATTGCCTCACTGCGGTAGATAAGCTCGTTGCAATTTTCACAACAGCCACACGCATCTCTTCTGCAATTGTTGCATACAATGTCACCGCCAATCCAAGAATAATTTTCGTCTTCGGGAATTTCAGTTCCGCAACAATCACAGATTCTCAATTCTTCGTCCATAATTAGCCTCCTTCTGGACATGAAAAAAGCCCCTGCCAATCAACGGCAGGGGCTTCGTTTTGGTCGGATATTCGGTCTTTTTAATACTCTTCCGCTAAAAACATGGTCGAGTATTCTTCGCTGTCAATCACATAAATTTTCGCAGTGACAGCCTTCATGGTCGGAATGAAGTAGTTCATACGATATTCGGGCTGTTCGCTGAAATGAACAATGTGCTGCATTCCACCAAGGTCTTCTAGTTCAAAGCACTGAAAATAATCTTTCGGTTCGGCCATTCTGTCGATGCAGTCCCACAGAAACAACTGCAATTGTAACGGAATTTCTGCATCAACACCTCTTGTCAAATAACGTGGATTGTCAAACATGGCTTTTCCCTCCTTTCCTTTAAATTTTTCTAGGCGATTGTAAAATAAGTAA
>DGHF01000095.1 GCA_002392545.1 Ruminococcus sp. UBA3855 | reverse complement strand
GTCATTACCGGCGGTATGCCCTACGGCAATAAAGAACTGCATTTCGGACACGTTGGCGGTATGCTGGTATTTGCGGACACGTTCGCACGGTTCATGCGTGACAGAATCGGTAAAGAAAATGTCATTTTTGTGACTGGTACAGACTGTTACGGTTCACCCATTGCAGAGGGTTGGCGAAAGAAAGTCGCTGACGGCGAATTTTCCGGCACTCTGGAAGAATTTGTCAACAGCAATCATGAAAAGCAGAAAGATACTTTAGACAAGTACGGCATTGCTCCAAATCTGTTCGCTGCATCTGGTCTGGGTCGTTCAAAAGAAATTCATGCAGAAGTAACCGACTGGTTTCTCCGTTCCCTGTACAACAAGGGACAATTGAATCGTATCACAACAATGCAATTCTTTGACGAAAAAGCAGGAGTATTCCTGAATGGTCGTCAAGTAGTCGGGAAGTGTCCCGTTGAGGGCTGTACCTCTGAAAAAGGCTACGCTGATGAATGTGACCTCGGGCATCAGTATATGCCCGAAAATTTAATCAATCCTATCAGTACTTTGACTGGCGAAACTCCCACCATGAAACCCGTCACAAACTGGTATTTCAAGCTTCGTGATTATGAACAGCTCATGAAAGACTGGGTGGAACAGCTCAAAAAAAGAAAAGACGTTCGCCCTGTTGTCTGGAAAACCATTGACGAATTTTTGAAACCCCCTGTAATTTATGTCAAGCGTGAATTTGAAGAGAAATATTTCTCCTTAAAAGATTCTATGCCGGAACATAATTATTTAGAAGAACCCAAAAAGCCTAGTTTCACCATTGAATTCAAGGAATTATCCGACTGTGACAAGGCTTGCAAGATTTTGACAGAAAACGGCATTCGTTACCGGACAGGGAAAACTCTCGTTCCGTTCCGCTTGACAGGTAACATTGAATGGGGCGTTCCTGCGCCGTCGCTGGAGGGAGAAGAGGGCTTGACGGTCTGGGTATGGCCTGAATCTTTGTGGGCACCTATCTCCTTTACAGAAACTTATCTCGAATCAATCGGTCATAACCGTGAGGAATGGAAAGAATACTGGTGCAGTAAAGATTCCAATGTTTACCAGTTTATCGGACAGGACAATATTTATTTCTACGGCATTGCTGAACCTGCTATGTGGATGGCTCAACAGGAGTCTGATACCAAAACCGCTGAACCTGCCGAAGGTGAATTGCAGTTGCCTATCATCGTGGCAAATCATCATATTTTGTTCTTGGACAAGAAAGCATCCAGTTCTGGCGCAGTCAAGCCCCCCATGGCGGATGAACTTTTGAATTATTACACCCCTGAACAGCTCCGTATGCATTGGCTTGGGTTAGGATTGGGACAGCGTTCAGTTAGTTTCATGCCGAAGCCCTTCAATCCGGATGCAGTCAATCTGGACGAACCCGACCCCGTTGTGAAAGATGGTTTGTTATTGTCGAATGTGTATAACCGCATGATTCGTACAGCATTCTACACCACACAGAAAGCATTTGACGGCATTTTACCGGATGTCAAGCCCGAAGAAAAATTCTTGGAAGAGGCGAAAAAAGCCGTACTTGAATATGAACGTCATATGTCGAAATTCGCTTTCCATCAGTGCACTTATGTGCTTGACAGCTATATCAGAAACGGAAGCAAATATATGTCGAAAGCCGTCAAGCCAGATGAACAGTCCCCTGAAGAACTCGCTCAGGCATTGGCAAACCTGTTTTATATGATTCGCATTGCAGGGATTTTGTTGCATCCCCTCGCACCGTTCGGCACGGAAAAACTTCGTGAATATTTGCAGGTAGATGAAAGAATTTGGTCTTGGGATACCATTCTTGAGCCGCTCAACTTCTTCACAGGCGAAAAGCATCAATTGAAATTCCTCCCTCCCAGAACGGACTTCTTCACCCGTCACGAATCACAGTTCACAACAGCAGAGGAATGATGTTTCGTCATTACGGAAATGAAGTGAATTTATGACGAATGGTGACATCCTCCCCCGCCTAAAGAGGCGGGGGGCTTCCCCCCGTCAACGGGTTTGGTTCTTGCTCAATAGCACTACTGTGCTAAGTATCAACAAGCTATCCCCGTGTGTCCCACCAGAGCCACAGCATTTACTAACTAAAAAATGGAAATTAAATTCAATTTCTCCAAATTGGACTTTTATGAATTTTTCTGGAAAAATCAATCAATAAAACACATTTCAATTTTATATTGAAGCAGATATTTGCTTCATAAAAATCGATTTTTCATATTATTTGTTGAAATTGAACAAATTTTAATGGCTATATATAGCCAAAAAGTAAATGCTGTAGCTCTGTATTTTCCGCTTGCTGATTGGCTGATTGTCACTGATTTTAACTTCCAGTTATCAGGAATTTTCCTATGCTGATTGATTTGGACAAGTCCCTTTGTTTTGGGAAGTTTCAAAAATCCATTTTCATACTATCTGCTCAAAGAACGTAAGCGAATCAATGCTCTGACCAGTTTTTTTTCTGACTGATGTCCCATCG
>DGHF01000059.1 GCA_002392545.1 Ruminococcus sp. UBA3855 | reverse complement strand
GAAAGGAATGATTTGATGAATTTCCCTTTGATAGAAGGAATTCCCTATTTTATCGCCCCCGAATATACAGCCAGAGTATTTGACATAGACTGTAGTAGAAATAACGGACTTACCATTTATTCAAAACATGGCGACGACAACCAGCGTTTTATTATCACCCTCATTGAAGACGAATATTTCACAATCACGGAAAAAAGAACCATGAAAGTCCTTGATGCAGGTAATGGAGAAAGTGGCACGCAAATTATGATTCGTGATTTCACAGGCAGTCCGTCACAGCTATGGAAATTGAAAGAAGCCCAAAATGGCTGTTATGAAATTTGTTCCAAGCTAGATGAAAATTATTGTATGGATGTTGCAAATAGAAGGGATACAAACAGCACAAAAATTCAGATGCACACATGGACGGATAACCCAGCACAAAGATTCCGTTTCACCCCCTACGAATACACCGACCTGAAAAGGAAATATCAGACCATCTATGAAAAGTCAAATCACAGAATGCGGAAAGCCCTGACAATTGCCGGCAGTGATTCCAGCGGAGGGGCAGGAATTCAGGCGGATTTAAAGACCATGACAGCGAACGGAGTTTATGGGATGAGTGCCATCACAGCACTGACCGCCCAGAACACGACAGGGGTCACGTCCATCATGGAAGTGACACCGGAATTTTTAGCCGAACAGCTTGACAGCATATTCACAGACATTTTCCCGAATGCGGTAAAAATTGGAATGGTCTCATCAAGTGCCTTAATTGAAACAATCGCCGACCGCCTGACGGAACACCAAGCGAAAAATATTGTCCTTGACCCCGTCATGATTGCAACGAGTGGGGCAAGGCTCATCACAGAAGATGCAATTTCCGCCCTGAAAGAGAAACTGATACCCATAGCGGACATTATCACCCCGAACATACCAGAAGCGGAAGAACTGACAGGAATGTCAATTCAGACTTCATCTGACATGGAAGAAGCCGGAAAAATGATTTATGAAACATTTCATTGTGCGGTATTGCTGAAAGGCGGACACTCCCTGAATGATGCAAATGATTTCTTATATTGGGAAAATGGAAAAGAATGGTTTGAAGGGAAGCACATCATGAACCCGAACACCCACGGCACAGGCTGTACGCTTTCGAGTGCAATTGCCTCAAATCTTGCAAAGGGCTTTTCCCTGCCGGAATCCATTGAGCGTGCGAAGCGTTACATTTCGGGGGCATTAGGAGCAATGCTTGACCTCGGCAAGGGTTCAGGGCCTATGAATCATGCATTTGCAATTGAAAACGAATTCACCGTAGAAAAAGAAGCAGATTAACGAGACAATTTCTCTCATTTTTGTGCATTTTGTGAAAGGATTCCAGAAAATTTTGAAATTTTCAAAAAAGGGCTTAACAAAATCCAAAATGTGTGTTATAATAAAAACAACGCTATTTTTCACCCCTCACCCCTTAAAAGAAAGGATTCAGATTCTATGCAAGAGCAAAGCAAAAAAGCAGTGGTTTCCTCCAGAGCCAAGAAAAAGAAACCCTCAAAAGCGTGGAAAGTGATTAAGAGACTGATTTCAGTATTGCTTACCACGATTCTTTCCATATTCCTGATTGCCATTATCACAGGAACGATTGTTGCCACAGCGACGACAGTTTATGTACTGGATTTCATGAAGGATGCTTCTTCCATCACGCTGGAAGAAATGGAACTTTCCTATAATACTAACGTATACGGCACAGACGTAGACGGCAATCTGGTAACCCTTTATCAGGTCAACAACGAAGTGCAGAGAATTCCCGTCCACATTGAAGACATTCCACAGCATGTACTGGATGCCTTTGTATACACCGAAGACGAGCGTTTCTACACACATGATGGTGTGGATTACAAAAATACCATTGCCGCATGTGTCAACTTAGTATTGCATTTCTGGGATTCTGAGCGTGGTGGTTCGACCATTACACAGCAGTTGATTAAGAATGTCACAGGCGATGACGAAGAATCTCCTTCACGTAAAATCCGTGAAATTTTCCGAGCCATGACTTTGGAAAAAAATTATTCCAAGCAAAAAATCATTGAAACCTACCTGAACTATATCGGGTTCGGTGGTTCAGCGAACGGCATTGAAATGGCAGCAATCAAATATTTCGGGAAAAATGTCGGAGATTTGACAGTTGCCGAAGCGGCAGTATTGGCAGCGATTCCGCAGTCTCCGGAGACAATCAACCCATTCGCTTATTATATTGATGATGAAACAGGTGAAAAGGTACTTTCCGGACGAAAAAGAAACCGTGACCGTCAGGAGTATGTACTCTGGCAGATGTATGACCACGGCGCACTGACCTATGATGAATATCAGGAAGCACTCAATGAAAGACTTGTTTTCACTGATATGACAGAATACAAGCTGGCGCACCCTGTCGCAAAGGAAGTTGATGACGACAAAGCGGTCATGAGCTGGACAGTAGAAACCGCACTCCGTGAAGTGCAGGAATATTTGATGGAAACCTATGCCATCAGCAAGGAAGAAGCCCTGCACCGTATCAATACAGGCGGTTATCAGATTTACACGACCATTGACCCCGTCATGCAGGAATATGTAGAAGAGAAATATTTGGATTTGAGTAATCTCATCAATACAAAAAATTCCGCACGTTACCAGAACGACACAAACGAAGACGGTGTTATTGATTACAATGATGAGCCTGTATATCCGCAAAGTGCATTTATTGCAATGGACTATGAAGGCAGAGTGCTTGCTTGTGTCGGGGCAATTGGTGAAAAGACGGATTCTCTGGTCATGAACTATGCCACCATGGAAACACGTCAGCCGGGTTCAACCATCAAGCCCGTAGCAGGCTATGGTTTCGGTATCTTTTCTGACCAGTTCCATTGGGGTTCGAAAATCCGTGACTATGGTCTGACCATGCCGGACGGTTCATTATGGCCTCACAACTATTCATCCAATTCCACTTCATTGAACTATTCCGGCGGAGACCTGTATATGTATTATGGATTGATGAAATCCCTGAATACGATTTCCGCCCGTCTGGTAGATGCATTGACACCGGAAGCAGTTTACACCTATTCCACTGAAAAAATGGGCTTGAAACTGACAGAAGTTGACGGACAAGGCAATTCAGATATTGACCTGTCACCGCTTTCCGTAGGTGCGTTGACCTATGGTGTTACTGTGAAAAACATGGTCAATGCCTACGTCCCCTACGGCAATGGAGGCGTTTATTACAAAGCACATGTAGTTTCACGTCTTGAGCAGGGAAATCATGAGCTTGTATATGATGGTGACGGAAAACCGCATGATGTTATTGACCCTGAAACGGCATATGTCATGAATCGTATGATGAAAAATGTAGTATCTCCCAACGGTACAGCCGGCGCAGCACAGCTGAGCAATAAGGAAGTTGTCGGAAAGACAGGTACAACGCAGGAATGGGGAGACTTGTGGTTTATCGGCTTGACAGAGGACTTTGTTTCCGGCGTATGGATTGGGTATCCGAAGCGTGAAATGTTGGATACTTCCATCAATTCCGCCAAGATGTGGTATAATATCATTGGAGAATATGCAAATAACATTGAATCCGAAGCAAGTTACCCTGTTTGTGAGACAGTCATTGAAGCACCCATGTGCACCAATACAGGACAGATTGCAGGTCAGTACTGCCCGAAGGGCGAAACAGGCTATTGGAAATCGACAAATGCGCCTTACTGCGACAGCTGTACAGCCCCGAAGGTTCGTTACAATAATAACAGTTCTTCCAGCAATCGTTCTTCCAATAGTTCCAGCAGTTCCAGCAGTTCCAACAGTTCTTCCAATAGTTCCAGCAGTGGCGGAATCACGCTCAACGGCGGAAATTCCGGTGGAGTTTCAGTTGGTGGCGGTGGCGGAAGTTCCGGCAGAATCACACTGAACTAAGGGAGGTGACTTCATGAGTATACGATTTTCGGCCCCCTGTCATTTTGGATTAGAAAAAGTACTTCGTTTTGAGGTCACCAGAATCGGCGGTACAGACATTACCGTACAGGACGGACGTGTGAACTGGTCAGGAGACTGGGACACGCTCGCCCGAGCGAACATTAACCTTTCAGTTGCAGAGCGAGTGCAGATTTTGTTGAACGAATTCAAAGCAGAAACATTTGAGGAATTGTTTCAAGGGATGTACCAAGCACCCCTTGAGCAGTTCATCGGAAAAGAAGATGCATTCCCTGTCAAAGGACATTCAGTGAATTCGACCTTGCACAGCATACCAGCCTGTCAGAAGATACTGAAAAAAGCCGCCGTGAAGCGGTTGCAGAAAGCCTATCACCTGAATAGTTTTCTTCCGGAAACAGGAAGCCTGCATCAATTGCAGTTCACCATCCTGAAAAATCAAGTTAGCATTTATCTGGATACATCAGGGGAGGGCTTGCACAAGAGAGGATATCGGAGAAATTCGAACCTTGCGCCCATCCGTGAGACATTGGCAGCCGGAATTCTGGATTTAGGCAGATTACGGAGTAATACGCTGGTATGTGACCCATTCTGTGGAAGCGGAACATTCCTCATTGAATCAGCTCGGAGAGCGTGTCAGATAGCATCCGGACTTGACCGCCGGTTTCAGGCAGAGCAATGGGAATGTGTACCAGATTCTGCATGGAGAAGCGCACGTTCAGAAGCCCTTGACAGAATCGACCGGAATGTAGAATTTGAAGGTTGGGGATGGGACATTGACCCCGAAGCGGTACGCCTGACAATGGAAAACGCAAAAAAAGCGGGAGTAGAAAAATTCTTGCACATTGAACAGCGTGACATCAGAGATTTCCATCCCGTCACAGATGCAGTCACATTCTGCAATCCGCCCTATGGTGAAAGAATGTTAGAGCAGAGAGAAGCACAGCAGATTTACAGAATAATGGGAAAAGTTTTGACAGCACCATTGCACGTAATTTGTGGCGACCCTGATTTTGAACGTTGTTTCGGCAAGAAAGCGGACAAACGCAGAAAGCTTTATAATGGAATGATTTCTTGTCAGCTGTATAGTTACCTGAAATAATGGCAAATAAAAAGGGGTATCCCCTGCTAAGGGATGCCCTTTTTGATTGATTATTTTGATAGCATGAATATGGTAAGTGGAATACACGGCAGTAAAATTAAAATGGTATTACGAATCATCATTTTTCTGAGCCGTTTCCACTGTTTTTCTGTCAGGGTGTTGACTTTGGGAATATTGAGAATTTCGAGAATAATGACAGCCGACAGGAAAATGAAATAAGTATTGACCATAAATAAATATGTCGCTCCGGCTAACATCTGCCATTCCAGATGTGCAATGGAATAACCGCAGGTACAGACCGGAGGCATGAGAGCGGTAGCAATCGCAACCCCTGGAATGATATTGTTTGCCTTGTCTTTTCGGGTACTTCCGACGATACCAGCAAGACCGCCGGCAGTAGCAATCACGACATCATAAGCACTTGGCTGAGTCCTTGCCAGCAATTCCGAACTTGGCGCATTGATAGGCGAGAGCAAGAAATAGACTGTTGAAACGCAGATACTAATAATGAGCTGAATCATAAAACCGTAAAAATGCCGTCTGAAACGCACGAAATCCGCCGCCGCCGTGCTGTAAGCCATTGCAAGGATACTTCCCATCAAAGGCGAAATCAGCATAGCCCCGATAATGACCGCCGTCGAACCGGTATTAAGACCGACAGAAGCAATCAAAATAGCGCAGATGAGAACGCACATATTAGTACCCGTAACCTGTCCGCCGCTGAGAATTCTCTGTTGAATTTCCTCATGAGTTGCCGTGTCTTCATGTAAATCGAAAGCTTTCTGAATGGTACGTGTGAATTCTTTGGTAAATAATTTCAATCGACATTCCCCCTATGAATTTTCAACTATTATACCATATCTTTGTAGTAAATGTCAAGCATTTTGATGCTAACCATATATATTTTTTTCACAACAATTACAATCATACAGCCCGAAAGAGTAAGAACTCTTTCGAGCTGATGATTAAAATAATTAAGTTTCCATCAAACCAGCGTTCTTCAATGCGGTAATAATCTCATTGACTTTAGCAATCACAGTAGGCACGGAAGCAATTACAGGCAACGTTGCCACTGCTGCCGCCGGAGTGAATTCAGCATCTGCACCAGTAGCACCAGTCGGACCTGTTGCGCCGTCTGCGCCAGTTGCACCAGTAGCACCAGTCGGACCTGTT
>DGHF01000202.1 GCA_002392545.1 Ruminococcus sp. UBA3855 | reverse complement strand
GATTGCTAGTATAATCAAGGAAGAGACAGAGAAGAAATTAGCAGAACTGCGTAAAAGTTTTGCATATGACACTCTGTGCTTGCTTTACATGAGCAAATCTATCGAAGCACCACTGAATGACGTTATCAAGCAAGCAGAAGAAATCATTGCACAAAGCAAGCAAATGAAAGAAATGTTACTCAATCCACAAGATAAACATAGCACAGTCGCAGACGAAAAGCAGATTACTGATGCGATTTGTCAAGGTGTTCAGAAAGCCATTCATGGTACTGCTGAATAAGAGCCATGCATGAGCGCAAAGCTAGTGTTTGTACTAATCTGAGTTCTTCTTGTGAAAAATTGATGTTTTCTGTTTCAAAATTAAGATTGGACGTCAATTTTGTTGAAAACTCCAGCGAATGATTAAGCCAATATTCTTCGAAATCCGAAAATTTTTTCATATTGTTCACCACCTTTCTTTTTCAGCTTGCTTTTTTATCAAGCAAGAGTATACGGACTTGTCGCATGATAAACTCCTTATCTTCTTTAGAAAGGGAAAGAATCATTTCAACCTCTTTATTTCCAGAGCTGGGGCGACCAAGCAGAAAATCAACAGTTACATTGAAATAATCAGCAAACTTTGTAAGATTCTCAATCCGTGGAAGATAGCCGCTATTTTTCATTGTGAACAGGGCATTCTTATTCATTCCTAATTCAGATAGCATGGTAGAAACAGAAACCCCTCTATCTTTTGCTAAAGATTCTATTAACTCCGCTACTTTCTGTGAATTGTTCATAAAAACACCCCCTGAATTTTGTGCAAAAAGATGATTTTCTAAATTAGTTTTGAAAAATGATTGACATTTCTAAAGTTATTGAGTATAATGAAATCATGCTAGAAATTCCAATCCCATTTTTTATTTTATCTTTATCAACGCAATGCAATATTACAATTGCTTGATATTGATTGATATTACATTGTCTTAACACATTGTTATATTTATTACATTATATCACAATGGTGAAAATTTGTCAAGAGAAGAAGGTGATTTTTTGGAAATCTTTTTAAAACGAATTCGGGAAGAGAGAAACGTAACACAGGAAGAACTTGCAGAGCACTTAGGAGTCAGACAGGTTCATGTCAGTCAAATGGAGCGTGGGATTCGCCCATTGTCTTTTGCGTTTGCTTGTGAAATAGCCGACTACTTGAATGTATCGCTTGACGAATTGGCAGGACGGAAACGTCCCGACAAGCCAGAAAATTAGTTTTTACCAATTGCCTGTCATTGGCAATACCTCTCAATACATAAGGCTTTCTGAGCCGTTTGAGCCTATCAAGCGGCATCCAACCTGCCAAAGCATTTACCTCCTAACGGCTTTTCTTGTATCAGGGTTTTGAGCCGAAATCAAAGCCCTGCACCACAGCCGAAAGGCTGGTTCATGGTTTTAGTATTCCTTTCTTTAAGGCTTTTTGAGGGGTTTGTGCCTGAAAACAAACCCCATCCCAACCGCACGGTTGCTGGGTGCGTAAGTTCCGCAACAGTTGGCAGTGGGATTCCGAAGCTCCCACTGCCAAACTAATAATAAGAAGCCAAAATGTTTTTTGAGTTGTCAGACAATTCCTGACTGCTCAAAAAGCCCTTTGGCAAGGCGAAAAATAAGATATTTGTCACGTATCACGCTTTGTAAACTGTCGCCACGTTCCCCTTGTACGTTATCAAGGGAAATACCGTCAAGTCAATATAACTTCTTCAAAAATTATTGCTGACGGATGTAAAGGAATGATGCATTTTGAAAACAGAACCAAAACCACGCAGACCTCCAAAACCAATGCTTTACCCTGAACTTGCTAAGGAAATCAGACAAGCAAACAAGGTCAGGCGGTTATGTGGACAGTACACAATTTCAAGAGACATTTGTGAAATTCTGGGTATTTCACAAAGTGCACTGTCACACAAGTTGAAAGCTGGAAGCTTCCGGATTCAGGAAGCAATTGCAATTCAGGAAAAATTTTTCCCTGAAATTCCGCTGAAAGAATTATTTAGCTATGCTCAAAGAAAGAAGGAAAAATCATGAATGAAGTACCACAGTTAGTTCACCTCAATGAGAACGAGGACACCCCAACCGTCTCCGGACGTGCATTACATCAGGCACTGGAAATCAAGACACCATACACACAATGGTTTGACAGAATGTGCGAATATGGATTCACCGAAAACACGGACTTTTTAACGTTTCACAAAATTGTGAAACGTGCTGATGGAGCAGAAATGCCAAAACCGCAGACAGACCACCAACTCACAATCGATATGGCAAAAGAACTCTGTATGATTCAGCGTTCCGAAATTGGCAAGAAGTGCAGACAGTACTTTATCGAAATCGAAAAGCAGTGGAACAGCCCCGAAGCAGTATTGGCAAGAGCACTGAAAATGGCAAATGCAAAGTTGCAGGATTCAGACCAGAAAATCAAGCACCTTGAAACCGCTGTCAGAGGGCAGAAAGCGTACATCAGAGACCTCGAACCGAAAGCACAGTATTGTGAGAATGTATTGAGAAGCGATAATCTCACAACTGTTACGGAAATCGCCAAGGATTACGGCATGACTGCTGTAGAACTCAACGCATATCTGAAAGAAAACGGTATCCAATTCAAGCGTGGCGGCAAATGGTACTTATATGCACCTTATGCAAAAAAGGGGTATGCCGCTTACAAAACAGTCGGAGAAGATTCATTTTCAACGCATTTATGCTGGACACAGAAAGGGAAACTGTTCATCTACCAGTTGTTGAAGATGGACGGCATTCTCCCTGTCACGGAAAGAGGGGTAAATGTATGAATTTCCTGAAACTGCTGAAAATCGGGGAAAGCCAGATTCCACAGATTCTTGTGATGATTGTCGGGTTGGCTTTTATGATTGCATTCGAATTCACGGACAACAGTGCATTTGCACTGACTACTCTGGGATGCTTGCAGGTATCCTGTGTCTTGATGGTTTGCTATGACGAACGGCAAGACGAAAAGAAAGCCAATGCAGAAGCAATTGCTGTCCTTGAAAGTAAACAGTAATATTATACCACATTTTTCAGGGTTTGTCAAGCCCTGACGAAAGGAGTTTTGAAATGGGCATACCTGTTATGATTATGGGAGAGAGTGGCTCAGGGAAATCGACAAGTCTCCGGAATTTCGAACCGGATGAAGTTGGTATTTTTAATGTAGGGATGAAACCACTTCCCTTCCGCAAAAAGTTGAATGTGTATAATACAGACAGTTACGAAGTGATTGAAAAGTGCTTGATGTCGCCAAAGAACCCTAAACTGAAAACCTATGTCATTGATGATTCACAGTATCTGATTGCAAATGAGAGTTTCGCTCATGCGAAAGAAGTCGGATATGGAAAATTCACAAATATGGCGGTCAATTTCAAAAGCTTGTTGGACTGCATCAAGATGAGCACACCAAATGACGTGATTGTCTATCTTCTCCATCATACGGAACAGACGGAAGCCGGAAAAATCAAAGCAAAGACTATCGGGAAAATGCTTGACAATCAAATGACCGTGGAAGGGCAGTTTGCAATCGTGCTTTTATGTGTAGCAGACGGAACAACACATAAGTTTATTACGCAGTCTGACGGCACAACAACAGCCAAAAGCCCTATGGGAATGTTTGAACGGGAGATTGACAACGACCTGAAATTCGTTGACAAAACAATCAGAGAATATTGGTTCGGAAAGGATGAAAATGTATGAACAATGAGATGATGATTGCCGGATTCGGTGAGGAATGGAACGAAACAGAAGCCTACACTGGTGAAAGCCAGAAGCCGGAAGAAATCAAAGCCGGAGGATATATCCTGAAAATTCTCGGTTGCAAGTTTACTGAAACAAGCAACGGAGCGGTAAAAATGGTATTCGCCTTTGATGTGGCAGAGGGCGAATATTCCGGATATTTCAAAAAACTTTTGGATTACGAACGTCAGTTCAATCAGAATGCCAAAACCAAAGGCACATATGACTTTTTCTTCCCTGTAAAAGGGGATGCTGACTACCCTGATGCAGAAGAAAAGCGCAAGAAGAACATGAAAATGTTGAAGGGTGTAGTAACAGCTATCAATGAAAGTAACCCCTATGCACCGCCGATTGACCTTTCAAAGCCGATTTCGCTGGATGCATTCAAGGGAAAGTTAGTCGGTGGAATTTTCGGAGATGTAGAATGGGCATGGAAGGGAAAAACAGGCATGAAAGCAAGATGTCGCTGGTTTACAAATGCTGCAAAAATCCGTTCCGGTGATTTCAAAATTCCCGAACCGAAATTTCAAAACGAACAGCCGACAGTTACAGTTCAGGCATTCCCGAAAGGGGAAATCATTTCTGATGGGGATGTACCCTTTTAAGGAGAAAGTGCTATGAAAAACATCCATTTCCAAAGGGAGTGGACGGAAAGCGCACAAGTGCATATGGGGAGAGAAGCGGCTGATAAGCTTGCACTGCAAATTCTCCATTATGCACTTGACGGCGAAATTCCGGACAACTCAGATAATTATATAATGGAACTCGAATTTTCCAGAGTGAAGCCCCTGATTGATGCAGAATTGAAAAAGCATAGAGGTGGCGCACCGTTAGGAAATCAGAATGCCAAAAAGAAAGCGAAACCCAAAAAGCAAAAAGCAGTTCGAACAAAAAAAGCGGAAATTGCTATGAAAAAAGTGGACAGAATCGCAGGTGAAGAGCCAAAGCCCTTTAATCCGTATGCTGAATTCTTCGGGGATGTGATAGATGAATGAAATATCAGTACAAATCTGCTGATTTATATTCAGTCGTTCAGACAATCGGAGCGGATGCAAAAGAGCATGGGGACGAATTGCAATTCAAGTATTGCCCTTACTGCCATGGCGGAACTCATAAAGACCAATACACATTTTCGGTTAATATCGAAACCGGAGTGTTCAACTGCCTTCGTGAAAGTTGTGGGGAAAAAGGGCATTTTCTCAAGCTTGCATCAGATTTCGGAATCCAGTTGTGGAAAGAAGAACCGCAGTATCGCCAATATGTGGGAAGGCTCTCCTTTGCTGACGAATGGGATTCGACCCCTGAAGCCATGCGGTATCTCCACGAAAAAAGAGGACTTGACGCAACCACTACTGCATTTTGTCGTGTAACAACCGTTCAAAATAATCCATCAGTCTTGGTTTTTCCTTTTTTTGACGAATACGGGCATAGGCAAACAACAAAATTCAGAAATACCCAATTTCAAAAAGGAAGTAAAGGGAGCAAAGAATGGTTCGAAGAAAACACAAAACCGATTCTTTACGGAATGTGGCTATGGCATGATTTTTCGAAGCCCCTTGTGATTACAGAAGGGCAGATTGATGCAATGAGCCTGATGCAAGCCGGAATTAACAATGTTGTCAGTGTCCCAAATGGTGCAAATGCTTTTACATGGGTGGAATATTGCCGAGAATGGGTAGAAAAATTCCCTGAAATCATTGTATTTGGTGATTGTGAGCATGGGAAAATTACTCTGGTTGACAAAATTGATGAAAATTTTCCGGATATTCCTTTGAAAGCAGTCCAGAAGTCGAAATATCTGTCTTGTAAAGATGCAAACGAAATGCTGATTTCTCTATCTATCTACAGCGGAAACACAATTGACTGTAAACCAGCATATAAAGCCCTCAGAGAAGCCGTAGAAACGGCGAAAGACGTTAGAATCTCATCCGCCGTTCGCAGTTATGACATTGACTGGATGGATTTTACACCCCCTCCGACAATCCGGAGCGGATTCCCCAGCATTGACAAAGCAACAAGAGGATTCGAAGAAAGCAGTCTTGTAATTTTAACAGGGTACACCGGAAAGGGAAAATCAAACCTTGCGAATATGTTTGCTATCCATGCAATCAACTCCGGAAACAAAACTCTGATTTACTCCGGCGAAATCTCAAATGCAAAAATTATGAAACAATTAGCCTTGATGGTTTTAGGGAAAGAAAGAATTGCACAGACTGTTGACCCGATTACAAACAACTACTACAATCATCCTAAACCGCATATGGCAGAAATAGCACAGGAATGGTTTTACGACCGACTGTTCCTCTGGAATGACGAAACGCTTGCAACAGACGAAACCGATTCAGAAAAGAAAGAAAGATTCATCAAAAATTTGATTCGCTCCATTCAGATTTTAAAAGTGAAATTTGTAATTCTTGACAATTTAATGACCTTGACAGCGTTTTCTGGCGGTGAGGATAAGAACCTTTATAACATTCAGACAGAATTTATCAAAAGGCTAAAAGAAATTGCAGATTCTCTGAAAGTCGTGATTCTTCTCGTTGCACACCCTAAAAAAAATCAATTTGGAACAAAAACAGAGATACAAATTGACGACATATCCGGAACAGCAAATGTAGGAAATGTTTGTTCTG
Organism: Ruminococcus sp. UBA3855; assembly: GCA_002392545.1. Taxonomy (GTDB): domain Bacteria; phylum Bacillota; class Clostridia; order Oscillospirales; family Ruminococcaceae; genus UBA3855. Next base: position 1,359 of record DGHF01000202.1, on the reverse strand, counting down.
TAGCCTTAGCATTTGAAGAAGTTCCGGAGACGGACCCGAAATATGCAGAAGGTTTTCGCAGAAAAATTACAGTCCTGAAAAATCGTGAATATGGGTTTCTCAAATTAGGGAAAGACGGAATTTATGTGAAATTCTGCTCCATCAGCAAAAGAATATGGGAAAGCGAAAACGTCGCACAGCCTGACGGAACAGTTGCTGAATTTGCATGTATTCCGGATTTCATCAAGGAATATCCCCCGACAGTGCAAATGCTGAACGCATTGCAACCCCCATTCTGAAAGGAGGATGCAAATGCTGTTTAGAGTGATTCTCAAAAAAGCAGAACTGAAACAGGAATATCTGCATCTCATTTTCACAAATGCGGAAAATCAGGAGGACTTTTTCACAATGAAACTTGCAACCAAAAACAAGCCGATGCCCTCCAGAATGCTCCGGAATACAGCACGGGCAGTCTATGGAAAACCACTCTCGTTATCTGGTTATTTCATCTGGAAAGGGACTCCGGAAGACATCGAACAGTTCTTCCTCAGACTGATTGGAAATGACTGCTTTTTTGATTCTGAAACGAAAGAAATGAGGTCTTGTCATGATTGAACATCCTGCAACTGAAATAAAAGCTATGGCATGGAAAGGCGAAACTCCACCGCCGTTGATGCCGTACGAAGAAATGTATTACATTTGTATGCAGTTGCTTTCTCTGGTCTGGGCATACCAGAAAGCAAGTGAAAACGAAGCAAAAGCCCAAGCACTGAAATCAGTTGCTTTGAAAGCAACAAAGCTTTTTGAACAATGCCAACTGACGGAGAGAATCGCAGATGAGAATCTCCGGCGGTATAGAATGCTGTATGACAAAATTCGTGGCAGTGTGAAGCCTAAATGCCCTACATGTGACGAAATCCTGCTCACTCTCAGTGGAGTGAATGACCTGAAAGATTTCTGGAAGGAAGGAGAAGAAACAATTGAGGTCTGAAAAATTTACAATTTCTGTCAGCCCTGAAAGAATATCAAAATGTGGCATGAACAAAATATATGCCGGAGTTCACTGGACGGTTCGCAAAAAGCAAGCAATGGAAATGCACGAAATCACAGCGCAAGCAATCAAAAATCAGTGCACTACTCCCAAAATGTTTGATACCCCTGTTGACGTTGAAATCGCTTATAATACCAGAATGGACATTGACAATCACAGTTATTTGTCGAAGATGATAATTGACGGCATGAAAGGGCTTTTTATCGAAGATGATACCAGAAAATATGTGCGAAGCCTGAAACAGGCATTCCATGACGGAAACAGAACTGAAATTATCGTAAAGGTGACAGCATGTGACAAAATATGACATAATGTATCGGAGCTTATAG
>DGHF01000103.1 GCA_002392545.1 Ruminococcus sp. UBA3855 | reverse complement strand
TATTTCTGATGCAACGGCTTGATTGCTTCCGTACAGTCACGAATATCAAGATATTCATCTGTCGCACAATTCCCAGTCATGACGAAAAAACGACCGCTGTCATACATTTCAAATTTGCCGTTTCTGCGCTTGCCTTCGGGAAGTTTGCCTTTGCAAATAATGTGGAGTCCATTACCAGACTGAGAAAGTTCCGTATAGCTTTTCAATGTCGTGATAAATTCGCCAATCACGTTGTCAAAGTCGCCGTCCCCACAGGCTTGCATCTCTTCCGGCATATCGTCCAAATCTACCCCAAAATAGCCCGAACCTTCAAACATAAAGCCAATGCCTGCATAGTCTCTTGAAACTCTTTCAGCCGTTTCAAAATCCGTCCAAGTTTCGGGATTATTGGATTGAGCCTGTCCGCCTGTTCTGGGATTGACGGGGATTTTCTTCACTCCGGAATGGGCTTTCGGGTCGGGTACTGCTTTCCAGACAACCCAATTTTTCAGTTGTTTCAGTTCTTCGGGAATCAATTCATACATACAATAAATTCCTCCTTAAATTATTTTAAAGTCATGACGGTAATTTCATTCTTGTTTTCTTTCATAAACAGCTTGCATAGCATATTTTTTATGTACACTTCTGTGCAATTTTCATAAAAAGTTTACAATTCAGGCGACTTTCTGCCTGATTCAAGCCGAGCATTTTCCGGTCATCGTTCTGTATTACAAAAGTAAAGGTATCATATTACGAGATTTTTACAAAAAATCAGCAAACAAATGACAGTTTCTTTCAGATGTGACATTCCGGTGTCTGGTATTGACTTTTGAGGGCGAATGTGCTATAATAGGAAAAAGTCGAAAAAAGTCAGCAGAACAGGAAAGGGGGAATATGGGAATGATATTGTCCATTTTCGAGAGAAAAATTTTTTGGAAAAGGCTGATATGCCTTTCATTGGCGGTCAGTATGCTGGTGATGGTGACAGGTTGTCACTATTCCAACCCTGATGTGTTGAGTCAGGAGGATTTTTTGACTGAAACCGTGGAAAACGTCAATCTTTATGATGAATACTACAAGCTGAGTGAAAAATACAGACAGCTTTATTTGAATCTGGAGTTTGATATTTCCATCCCAACGGATATGAAAGTATATGATTCCGGAGAAGAAACAGGAATTGTGATTTTAAGCGACAGTGCAGGGAAAAATTTTATGACGCTGGAAACCAAGCCAAGAAGTGATTACCAGATTGTTTATAATGAATATCTGAATACAGTTACTTCCGGAGTTGTAGACCGTGACAGTATCAAAACTTATGATGATTTTACAATCACAGTATATCGTAACGAAACCCCCACGGGACTGAAAACAAAAGTATTGCAGTTTTTACAGCAACCAGTTTCATCTAAAGAAACTTCTATGGAACTAAAGGCGAAACGCTTTGATGTGAAAGTCCGTGAGGTTTTACAGAAGGATGATGATGCAAATTCATGGTATACTGTCGGGAAAAAGTGTATCTCTTATTGGTTTCTTAATTTCGACGGCGTGGAAAGAAATCATAAAACTTTAATTCCGAAAACTTGTTTCATCATTATGACGGAAACTTTCGTTCCGGAGGGAAGCACCGATTTTTCCAACGTCGATATTATGCAAAAATCTGTCAATACTATCAATCTGACCAGATTTTTAGGAAATGCGTAATTCTGAAAAATTATCGGGTGGAGGAGATATGAGAAAAAGAAATTTGAAACTGAAATACGGTTTGTCTGCTGTTCTTGCGTGTTCGCTTTTTGCTGTCGTTCTGTCTCTTGTGATTGTGTTGTTGCAGGTTTTGTTTTTACAGGAGATAAAGAGCGGAGTTTTTTCATTATACGGGGACTTGAACCATGATGGAATTGTAGATTATCAGGACGGGGATAAAATGGCTGAAATGCTGGCAGAAATTACCGCTGATGGGGGAGATGTTCAGGGAACGGAACTGACTGACTTTAATTTTGATTCTGTAATTGATAACAGGGATACCCTCTATTATTATGCTTATTACAGAAGTCAGTATTTTGAACATGTTTCGTTTGAGGAATTTGTGAACATGGTCAACAGGAAAGAGGTATTGCTATATGAATAAAGTTCGGAAAATATTGGCTGTTTTGTGTGGGATGCTGGTTTTGTTTACCGGATGCGGAACAAGTGCAAAGACCATCAAAACGTATCCTGTCGAGGAAACTGTTGACAATGACTTTTTTAAAGAAACCGAAAATCCTCAGGAAATCACAGAACCCGACAACACCGATGAAACATTTCTCCTTGAAAGTCTGTATGGTCTTGATACTGAAATTACGGACAGTGACGGGGAAGTATTGGTGAATATGATTAACGGAGAGAAAATTTACAGTGAGGAGGGAATGCTGTATATGTCGGGCATTCTGAAAGAAATCGCTGAAAACAGCGTCATTGCCCCGAAAATCACATTCACGACAAGACTGGATTCTTCCCTGACAAAACTCTGTTACAAGGAACTGGAGAAGGGTGTGAACGGAAAGCCAGTTGATGGCTGTGTGGTTGTCAGCGACTTTGATAATCATATTATCGCCATTGCCAATCACACTTCTGATATTGCCTATTTCAAGGATTGTCAACTGCTGATTGAAGACGGTGACGAACGTCTGGAATTGGAAAGAAGCGTTGCAAAAAATAATGAGCATATTTGCAGTGAATACGAAAATCCGGATGAATATATTATTATCCACGAAAGACCAAAAAGCCTTAATCCTGAAACTGGTGAAAGAGAGTGGACAGACGAGGGAACAAAATATTTTCTCGATGACCTTGTACAGGTGCATTCTAATTCCAGTTACCATTCCAATGGCGACTATATCGGCAGTACTGCTAAAATTATGGCAAGTGTAGTCATGCTGGATAATGCCGAAAACGGGAAATTTCCGTCCTCTTCCGGCGATGGATGCAATTATGTGTATTATGACAAGGATTCCGGAGACTTCCACCTGAACAGCGGTTCAGAATTCAATACCTACTATGACTATCTCAATAATGACCAGAAACAGACATTCCTTGACCCTTGGAAAGTCCAGAATTTTACAGTTTATAACGGGGCATTGTGCTTGCTGGGAAATACTCAGAATGCCTTTTCTCTTTCTTACAATACCTTTTTTGCAAGGGCATACCTTGAATTGGGGCTTGATACCGTGACGGAGACCCTGAATAAATATTTCGGGCTGAATATGTTCGGGAATTCCGTATCAGGCTATTATTTCCCCTGTGACTGGGAAATGTTCGAACAGCCTGATTTGTCCTATATTGAGAGAGATTCTCTTGACCCTGCCTATACCCTCGCAAGAATGGCATATGGTTCAGCCGGATGCGTTTCTAAAAGTCTTCTGGAGAAATATTCACAAACCATGTCGGCAGGTGAAGCAAGAAACAATTCCAGTATCAATTATTTCAGGATTTCGCCGTTATATCTGAATAGTATTGTTTCCTGCATTGCTTCAGGGGAATTTCATATGCCTTCCATCAAAGCTGATACACTCCTGCTGACTTTAGGGGAAGCTTACGAACAGGATAAAAAATTGTACCAGACAGAGGGTGCGGAAGATGCTGTGCAAATTCAGAATCTCCCCGAAAATATCCGTGAAAATATGTGGAATCTCATGAGACTGACCGCCAAACAGGGACACAGTGAATTTGCAAACCGTGAAACCAATCAGGGCTTGGATTATCAGTATTATATCAAAACCGGAACGGCGGACTATGATGTTGACAAGAAAGCACTTGTTCTGACAGGGTTCATCACATCTGATGAAATGACAGAAAATCCGGAAGGATACTGTATTACAGTATTCGCAAAAAATGGCTATGAACTCGGCGGAGCAAACGCATTTGGTGCAACGTTGAAGAATATTTATTTTTCCGTTTCTGATGCGTTAATGGAATAGGTGGTGAATACATGGATAATAGAAAAAAACTTTTGTCGGCTGTGAGATTGATGGCAGTGATTGTTGCAGTGACAATGATTGTGCTGATTGTGATTTCTTTCCAGCATCAGACAATTATGGCTTGTCTCTCGTATTTTATCAGCGTTACCGCAATGCTGTATATTTTCTATCTTTTTCTGAATCAACCGTTGGAACTGGCGGAAAATGATACCACTATCTGTTATATTTCTGACTGGGAAATGCAGTATTCCACCATTTATGAAAGTCCTGAATCCGTTCCCGATGAGGTCAGAGAGGGTGGGTATACATTCTTTTGCCGTGGAAGCGGTGAAGACTCACACCATGTATATATGTATAGTCCGGACAGCACCATTCCGAATATCTTGTATGTATTCAGCAAATATTACTGTAGATTGGAAAATCATCACGGTGACTGGAAATCAATTTTTATTTACTCGAAAGGCAACGGACTTGACAGGTCTGACCGGAATATTAAAATCACCATGCTGGCGGGTATTTTGTTCGTGATTATCGTAGGAATTGTGCTGTTTTTCTACACAAATGTGAAATATCAGCCTGAATACCGGAAATTTTATGATAACAATATGATTTATCATAATGAAGTGGTGGAAACTGTCATGCAGGAAAGTCAGGTGTTGTACAATCTTGGCACGGCGGAAAATGCCAAAGATGTTGAGAAACATTTCAAAGATTGTGATTTCACGCTGGTTTTGTGTGAAGACAGTCAGGGCGGTTATCTCTTTACAAAGTGCATTTGTGTGAATCGTTCCCGATATTCTGTAGATATTGTGAACCTTAACAAATATGTGAATACCGGAGCTGATAATTTCGAAACGGAAATTAAAAACATGGGAAATGATTATCCGCAAATCCTTGCACTGGCAGAGGATACTTTTAAAATTCATTTTAATTATTTCATGCTCTTGAAATATAACGGATTTTCGGATATTCTCGCAGGTGATACCATGTTTTTCACACCGCCGGAAAAATTTGTCAATGCTGTTATCCATCAGAACACCATCCCCGAAGAAATGACTTCTTCTGAAAAAGCCACGGCGGAATATTATCTTTCCACAGGTCTGGAAACAGGGAAAATGGCTTTCAATTATGCTTCCTATGTTTCGGAAATCATGAATGTTGAAAAGGTATTTCTGGATTATGTGCGGATGAACGGCAAATATCCGCAGACAATGGAGAAACTTGCTTATCAGATGGAAAATGATTTTCTGTTTTCGGTTCTTCAGAATATTGCCGAACAGAAAATTTCACAGAATTCTGATTCAAAATGTATTGAAACCAATATGCCGTGGGATTATGTGGAAAATTTGCTGATACTGGCAACATATAAAGACAAGTCCCTGTATCATTCCTATTATAGTGAGGAAAATACTGTTTCAATCCCATATACAGCGGACTGTATGTGGTATGAAAGTGATACAGCATTTCATTTATACACCAGTCAGAATTATATTGATAGTCTTGCAATTCAGTGGCTTTATTACACTGTCGGGAGGTGATGCACATGACAAAAAGTAAATTTCGCTGGATTCCCATGCATTTGGGAATTGATATCTTTTTCTTTGTGATGTTCGTGTTTTGCTTCTTGGCGAATGTGAACATTGAAAACCGTGGGTGGCGTGTTGTAGTGATGTTTTTCTGTATGTTGTCAGTGTGGTTTTCGAAAGTATTTTTACTGACCACATACCAGAGGAGCAGTAATAATACCATTATTACGGTTTTCATGACAAGTATGATTGAACTGGGAATATTTCTGAATCTGTATATTGTAGGATTCGACGTAAACCGTACTTTCTTGGAAATTTTGGATTATTCCCTTGGCATTACAGGGGTTTTCCCTGTGACATTATGTATCATAGCAGTGCAGTATTTTGTCAACTCTAAAAATCAGAAGACTTTAGCCGGATGGATTCTCTCAGTAGTATCTCTTGTCGGAGCAATTGTTTGTGTATACGGATGCCCGAAAATAGAAAGTAATGGCGACATCGTGAAACAGCTTGTCAAGGCAGTGGCGGAAATCCTGTTTATCTGTGCATTTGTGGCGTTTTTTGACGGACATTCCCGTAAATTCTGCGTGGACAATCTCAGCAGGAATACAAAATTCTATTTCAGGTTTTTGACAGTGTTTATTTTTCTGTTTGCCGTCGGTGCATTTGTGATGAGAAATCAGACCTCTTTCCGTAATGCCATACTGGAAGTACTGAAAGTTCTGGTACTTCTGATATTTGCCGTATTTTACCATCAGAAAATGAATGCTGAACCGCAGGAAAATGAACCTAGGAAAGGCGTATTCAAAACATTGGTGCAGGTTTTGCTTGTGGATGGGATAATATTTTTAGTGGGATTTTTGGCAGGTGAATTCGGAACGGCTTTGATATTGAGCCTGTTCACATTTCTGTTTATTTATTTCCTGTTCTCACTGATGAGTGAGGAGGAAAAGAAACAGAATCAACTTGGAAGTGTGATAGCACTTGTGGTTGTGATTTTCATTTTGTGTATGGTAGGATTATATTTTCTGTGCTACAGTATTTATCTGAAAGATTCCGTTCTGACAATTGCCCTGAAAAATTTTGGGTTATATGATAAACTTGACAGAATTTTCAACTTGTCAGACAATCCGCAGATTGGGGAAATGAACACCGCCCTCAATGAAAGCCCCCGACTTTTTGTGGCGTTGCCGTATAATGTCAGTCTCGCAGGAAGAGTGCAGACACGTGTGGAAGACTTTTCCTTCATGAATATTGTGACAGTATTCGGGACTTTGATGGGCAGTGTATTGATGTTGTTGATGGTGACAGTTCCTGTGAAAATGGTGGAGAGACTCAAGACGAAATACACCGGAAAAAGTATTTACAGCGTGAGAAATTTGTTTTGTATTGGCGGATGTACGCTGTTTATTTCAAATACACTGGTTCATATTGTGGCAAATTTCGGGCTGTTTCTGTTTACAGGGGTGACATTGCCCTTTATCAGCAATGGTTTTATGAATATGGCGGTATTTTATCTGATATTTACGCAGGTACTGAAAAAACTGGATACTTTAAGCAGTGCAGAGGAGTGAAAGCGTTATGAAATCCGGAAATCATGCGAACGGCTTCGGAAATTTTATCATCATTCCGGTGATATTGGGTGCAATCGGTTTGCAGTTTCATGAAAGTATACAAAAATTCGTTTCCGACAAGCTTCACCGACAGGAAGAAACCGTTATGACAGAATCCCCCGAAAATCTGAAACTCCGCATTCAAGGCTATAACAGGTCAGTAATGGCAATCCGGAACACCAACAAGGAATTGGACAGCTATAATATTTCAACCACTTACTATAATTATTATACTGCTTCCGGAAATTTTCTTTCCCCTGACGGAGAGACTATTTTCAGTCCGGATACAATTGTAGCAGAAAATACCAATACTGCCTTGGGAAATTATCTTTACAACAAGAAAAAGTTATTGTCCTACCTGTTCGGCAACTCCAAAAATACTGATTATGATTATGGGTATCAGTATCTAATGCGAACCGCCGAGAATAAGGACAATGATTCCAAAGAATATGCTTTCGGGGAAGATGTGACACTAAGTCTGGATGATTTCAGACAGCATCAGTTATATGAATTGTTCTATCTCAACGGGACATATGGCGGATGTGTCGTGCAGGATTTGTCAAGCGGAAAAATTCGTGTATTTACAACAAAATTTTCCGGAAATTCCGAACAGAAAGACGGTATGTTTGCATTGATGCCAGTGATAGCCCCTGACAAAATATTCTCTGAAATTGATGACAGGGAAGGCTATCTGAATGAATATCTTGATTTGAAGCAATACCGCACAACAAAAAGTATGATTGAAAGTGAGGAACATCCCCACGCTGAAAAATATTGTTTCCTGACGGATTTCGACATTGTGGAGGAATCTGCTGTACAGGATGATTACAGAATCAGTCCTTTGCATCTGAATTCCATCACACAGCGCATTTTCAGTGGTGAAAAGGCAGTACCGACATTTTTGGAAAATTCCGTTTCTGAAACAATTCCCTGCACCTCTGAGGAACTGCTTACAGATTTACAGGGGCTTTACACTGTGAGAAATTATTCTGACAAATATGGTGTATCCATGGAAGTTCTGACCGGCACAAATAACGGCTATTACTACATGACCGGAATGCTGGAAAATAAGAATCAGGAACAATATGCTTTCACCTTGTATGGGTCGGATGCATTGGTATTGAAATATGAGGAAAGTATTGCGATTATTTTCGGAACAGAAGGCAGGTGAAAATAATGTCCGGATTGGTTCGTCAAATGATTGATTTTTCAAAGCCCAAACTGTGGATGTGGGTATTGAATGCCGTTCTTTCCACAGCCATCACGTATTTTGTACTTGCTGGCATAGGTGCAACAAAAATTTCAAATCAGTTATTTATGAAATATCCGTTTTTATTTCTGTGTGTGGTGCTGATTTATCTAAGTTGTGTATTGGGAATTTTGTTGATGGAAATGTCCGTGATGTGGTGTTATCGTGTCTGCAAAAAGATGGAACACTTTGAGGAATATTCACAGATACAAAATGCAAGTCCTTCCATGATAAGAGTATTGAAGTCTAACCAGAAGTTTCCTGACATCCTTACAGCATATCAGCAGACATTGTTTGATATTGGCACTGTGAATCATGAAAATACTGAAAATTGGGAAATGCCGGAAAGCATCCCTTTTTCAATGGATATTCTGAAAATGCTGAATTTTACGGCAATTCTGGAGGATGAAGATTTTTCACCGGAAGAATCAATCCGGAATGTGCGTGAAAATTTCCTGATAAAGTTGCATCAGGAATTGGAAACAGATTTTGTTGGGAGGTATCTTTCCAGAAAGTCAGATATGCAGATTATGGAGCTGTTATCTCAGAATCCTGTTTTTTGTGAATACACATTGCCGAAAATGAGAAGGCTTTCCAATGATTTGGAATTCATTTTAAGGCTGTTTTCGTATCTGGTGGCGGACTGGTGCATTGATGTGTATTCTCGTGTGTACGGAGTCAACAAGAATATTTTCTTTGTCAATGAAAACAACAGCGAATATGAAAACACAGTCGGGAAACTGAATGCATTCAAAAATAATCTGCTGACAGGTCATGCAGATATAAGCAATATTATCATTTACGGTTTTTCGGCTGAAAAAAGGGAAATCAGGGCAATCAGGGGAGAATTATTTGAGATTTACCAGAATTGCAGTGCCATTTTGAAACAGTGAGGTGTATTATGTTTAGAAATTACCAAGAGAAGATGGAACAACTGAAAGAACTTTCGGAAACATTGATTGACAGCGGAAGTTATGAATCCAATTTTCTGGGAACGCTTGATGTTGCCATGAAATACATTCAGGGTGCGTGGGAAAGTTTTCCTGAATCCTACAAACGGGAGATTGAAGGGGAATATGTTTCCAATGTCATTGAGATGATGTCAACGGCAATCAATGAATATATTCAGGATATTGCCTATCGTCCTGATGCTTTTGAAAAATTCAATGATGTTTGCGGAATTGTCGGAAAAAATATCAGCCTTTACAGCAGTAGGGCAAACAGCCGGCAGTCTGTACCAAATACTGCACAGGATTTTTCACAACAGAATGATTCCCAACAGCAAGAGAATACACAGGAATATTTTTTCAGTAATTCCGACAGTCCGGAAAATCGGACATCAAGTTATTCTCTCTGTCCTGAAAATGAACAGCCCTCGGAACGTCAGCCTTTATTTCTTGACAGGTCGGATGCAGAAATAGAAGATATGTTTCCTGACAGCATACCGCAGGAAGAACCGTCAGACGAAGAAACACAGGATATTCCCGAAGAAAGTTCAGCTTCTCATGAAGAACCGCCTACCCCTGAACCAACACATTCTAAACCCAAACCCAAACCAAAACAGAAAAGAAAAGTTCCTCCTGTCAACAGAACCAAAACTCAGAATGATGATGAGCCAGAACCCCGAATTTTCCAGACATTGGAACAATATTTTTCTGATTCTTCCGAAAAATCTGTTTCAGAAATTGAAAAAAGATTTACGGAGTTGAAAAAATGTGTCATACTGGTTAATTTTTATGACAGCGAAGAAAATACAATTTCTTGTTATGGACTGCAAAAGGGGCTTTCCCTCGGAAAAACAAAAGTCACACCTGATGAGGACACAAAGGAAAAAACAGGCTTTTTCCGGAAAAAAGTTTATGGAAAATATCTTTTCACCTATCATTATTATGTCAGATTTAATGGGAGAAATTTCAAAAGAATGCCCTCACTCAACGGAAAAGATAACGAATCCGATTCTGAAGAAATTCCGATAAGTCATCTGGTATATGATTCCAAAGGAGATGAAGGCTCTTTCATCCAGCTTTCCATGATTCCACAAAAAGAGGGCTTCAAAGTCAGATGTGACGTGCAAACCGAAAAGACCGAGGGAACAGATTTTCTTTCGGAATTGTTGAATCATTGGGGAAAAAGTGAATCGGTTGTCATTCACAGCGGAAACGACGAAAACGAAAATATTATTCGATATGACCAAAGCGGTGGAATTTACCTCAAATATGAGTTAGAACCGAAACAGGAAAATCGGGATTCCCCCAAAGTGAAAACAGAAATTGTGATTTATCTTGAATTTTAAT
>DGHF01000020.1 GCA_002392545.1 Ruminococcus sp. UBA3855 | reverse complement strand
CAGCAAGTTCATTGCTGTGCGTAATCAAAACAATAGTTGTTCCTTTTTCCTTGTGGAGCTTGTGAAACAAATCCATAATCATACGTCCGGTTTTGGAGTCCAGCGCACCAGTCGGCTCATCCGCCAGCAGGATAGACGGATTATTTGCCATTGCCCTAGCGATAGCCACACGCTGTTTCTGACCGCCGGAAAGCTCATTGGGCTGGTGGTCTGCACGGTCAGCCATGCCGACAATTTCAAGCAGTTCTTCCGCACGTTTCAGGCGTTCTTTTCGGGGCATTCCGGCGTACATCATCGGCATTTCGACATTTTTCAGGGCGTTGGTTCTTGAAATCAGGTTGAACGTCTGAAATACGAAACCAATTTCACGGTTACGAATCCGGCTCAGTTCGGCATCATCCAAAGTGCTGATGTCAACACCGTTCAGGCAATACGTCCCCTCTGTGGGTCTGTCAAGTGCGCCTATCATGTTCATGAGAGTACTCTTGCCAGAGCCGGACTGCCCGACAATGGCAAGAAATTCACCCTCATGCACATCTAAGGAAATACCGTTTAAAATCTGTAATTCATTTGGCTTGCCAATGTAATAACGCTTGATAATATTCCTCATAGAAATGACTGTTTTACTCATTATTGGATGCACCGCCTTCACCATTGAGAGCCGTGTTAAATTCGAAAATCGGGAGGACTTCGCCGTCCTTGTAATCACCGCCGGACATAACGATTCTGTCACCTTCCTTGAGTTCGGCAGAAGTTACCTCTGTATAATAACTGCCTTCCATGCCCGTTTCAACTTTGGCAAGTTTGGCATGATATGTTCCGTCGGACTGTTTTTCTGCAATGATAACGTGCTTGCTTCCGTCCTCATCTTCCACAATGGATTCATACGGAACAGCAAGGACATCTTTCTTTTCGCCGAGGATAATCCGGACTTTGGCATTCATGCCGATTAACAGACCGCTGTCTTTTTCGTCAATGGTAATTTCCGCAGAATATCCGCCGGAAGATTCGCTGCCCATCTGCGCACTGGAATTACTCTTGTAAATATTCACCACTCTGGAAACGGTTGCAGGGAATTCCTTGTCTCCCGTCGCAGTGGTCTTGACAACAGCAGGCAAGCCCTCCTGCACTTTGAGAATGTCAGATTCTGCAATCTGGACTGTAATTTTCAAAGCGTCCTTGTCTTCAATGGTCATCAATGCATCAGTTGTGGGAATAGAACCCTCTGCCACGTTGAGAGAGGTAATAATTCCGCTTTTCGGGGCTTTGACAGTGCAGTTGGCAATTTGTTCAGCGAGCTTGTCAAGCTGTTCCTGAGAGCTGGAATCAGAATTATACTGTTCATTGTCCAGAATATCCTGATAACTCTGAATAGTGGCATTTGCACTGCGTTCTGTGGAAGCATAAGCATCTCTTGCACTTTGAATTGCACTTTCATAGCTTGAAAAGCTGTCACGGATAGAATCAATCTGTGAATCAAGACTTTGCATCATTGATTCAGCTTGCTGTTGTTTCTGATAATATTCGTTGTAAGCCTCCAAATCGCCCCTGTTCTGAGCATCATCCATTTTGTTGGTGTAGTCATTTTTCTGACTGAGGTAATTATTATACTTGTTGACGAGGTCGTTTTCCTTTTGATAGGCTTTGTCACGGTTAGCAATGGCATCATCAATGGCACGCTGAGCCTGTGCGAGGTTTGCTTCCTTGTCAGTTTTAGCATTTTCAAGGTTGCGCTCATTGGTTTTATGGTTATTGCCTTTCAGGCTTTCGGAATTCTGGATATTTTTGGAAAGACTGTCATATTGCTGTTGAAAATCACTGCTGTCGAATTCGCAGAGAATATCCCCCTGCTTGACTTCGCTCCCGACTTCCACTTTCAGAGTTTTGACCTTTGCCGAAACAGTGCTTGTCACCTTGACAAGGCTTTCACTTTCGACTGTACCAGACACGTTGATGTCCTTGGAAACATCTCTCCGCTCAACTTCCACGGTTTCAATGGTACTGTTCGCCATGTTTTCGAGGGAACTGGAAACGCTTCTCATACAGGAAGTCACTCCCACGCCAATCCCTGCCAGCAACACAATGATGATGACAGCAATCACAATTCCCTTCTTTTTTTTCTTTTTCTGTTCCATACCTTACATCCTTTCTGTATGACTGTATCAGTCGTATTAGTACGGATATCATTATAACATAAATGAATTGATTTGTCAAGGGGTATTCGAAAAAATTAAAAAAGTAAAATATATTTACCCCTTACACAAACATTATAGCATAGTTTTCATCAATTGTCAAGGAATTCCGGAATTTCTTGTTGTATCAATCTGTAAAAAAAGAAAGGTAAATCCTGTTTAATCTTGTATAAAAAGACAAACTGCCATATTTTTCAATACAGCAGTTTGCAAAAGTTCAGTTTTCATCCGGTTCAGATTCTGTTTTTTTCTGGATTTTTGCAGATTTGCTTTTAATGTGCGTTCCGACAATTTCCGAAACGTCCGAAACCGACATAAATGCAGAATAGTCGTCTTTCTCGATAATTTTCCGCATGGTGGAAAGTTCAATTCTCGTAATGACACAGTACAGCACAATCTTTTCACCGGAAATTAAACCGCTTCCCGTGATGAGGGTAACAGTCCGCCCTAAGGTGTTGTAAATATCCTGTGCAATCTGTTCGCCCTGATTGGTGATAATCATGACGGCTTTTCCCTGTTCCATGCCAGTGTTGACAAAATCCTCTACTTTGGATACAATAATATAAGTCAGCATGGAATACAGTCCCCTGTCAAGCCCGAACATCATACCAGCGGTCAGATAAATAATCACGTTGAAAAATAAAATAATCTGCCCGACGGAAAAATTCAATTTCTTGCTAATCAGAATCGCCACTGCCTCTGTACCGTCCAGACATCCGCTGTTCAACAGCACCAAGCCAACCCCGAACCCTAACAGCAACCCTCCGAATACTGTCGCCAATAATTTATCTTCCGTGATAACAATTTCATGAAATGCTTTGCTTCCAAATAATTCCAGTGCAAGCGAAAACACCGCCATCGCTACCACTGTACGGATGAAAAATGATTTCTCTAATTTCCGTCCCCCAATCCAGACCAATGGCAAATTTAATACAATCGTCAGAATACCAAGCGGTATTTTAGGAATCAATGTGCTGATAATCATGGAAATACCTACCATTCCGCCGTCCATGATTTTGACCGGAATCAGAATTTTTTCAAGCGCAAAGGCGGCAATGACACTGCCTAAAATCAGCAACACATAATGCAGAATTTTTCTCTGAATGCTTTCTTCGTGTGTTGTCTTTGTCATGTTATCAAGTGTCCTTTCATCACAAAAAGGGCTGTACTTCCGAAAGAATACAGCCCCATTTTTATCATAACTTATGCGATTTCGTGAATCCATCCTTCAGGAGCTTCAATTCTTCCCATCTGAATACCAGTGAGAGTATCATAGAGTTTCTGAATGGTGTCACCCATCTTTTCCATACCAGACGGGAACAGGATTTCTTCATCATGGTTTACAATCTTGCCAACCGGAGAGATAACAGCAGCCGTTCCGCAAAGTCCACATTCTGCAAAGTCCTTGACTTCTTCAAACAATACTTCACGTTCCTGAACCTCTAAACCGAGATAATGTTCAGCAACATAAACCAGTGAACGTCTTGTAATAGACGGCAGAATGGAATTGGATTTCGGAGTTACTACCTTGCCGTCCTTTGTGATGAAGAGGAAGTTTGCACCGCCTGTTTCTTCAACCTTTGTATGGGTTGCAGGGTCAAGGAACATATTTTCATCATAGCCCTGTCTGTGCGCATCCATCAGGGTGTGAAGGCTCATTGCATAATTCAAGCCAGCCTTGATATTGCCAGTACCATGAGGAGCGGCTCTGTCAAGGTCACTGACACGAATCGTAATCGGCTTTGCACCGCCCTTGAAATAAGGGCCTACGGGAGTTGCAAACAGTCTGAACTGATATTCTGTTGCAGGCTTTACACCAATAACAGAATTGATACCGAACATGAACGGACGTAAATATAATGTCGCACCGCTTCCATAGGGCGGAACATATCCTGCATTTGCCTTGACTACCTGATTAACAGCATCAATGAACTGTTCCTTCGGAAATACCGGCATCTCCAGACGAGAAGCGGACTGTTCCAGACGTTCAGCATTCAGGTCGGGGCGGAATGTGACAATTCTTCCGTCTACAGTGGTATAAGCTTTCAGACCTTCAAAAACAGTCTGAGCATACTGCAAAACGCAGGCACATTCGCTCATGGTGATGGTAGCATCTTCTGTGAGAGTGCCGTTATCCCATGCACCGTCTTTGTAGTTGGCAACATAACGCTTGTCGGTCTGCATGTAAGCAAAGCCAAGGTTGCCCCAGTCAATATTTTTCTTTTCCATAATGAAAACCCTCTTTCGGATAATTTGTTAAGATGGAACTTTATATTACAGGAAATTCCTGCAATCAACTTTTAGATTCTTTCGGCAATGAGTGAACCCATTTCATCACACATTACCTGTTTACACCCTTCACTCATAATGTCGGCAGTTCTGTAACCTTCTGCAAGCACTTTCTTGACAGCGTTTTCGACTGCATCAGCTTCCTCGTTATAGTCGAACGAATAACGCAGCATCATAGAAGCGGACAAAATCGCTGCGATGGGATTGGCAACATTTTTTCCGGCAATGTCGGGAGCTGAACCGCCACTCGGCTCATACAGCCCGAATTTGGTTTCGTTCAGGGAGGCACTCGGCAACATTCCCAATGAACCTGTTACCATTGCCGCCTCATCAGAGAGAATATCACCGAACATATTTTCTGTGACCATGACATCAAACTGTGAAGGATTCCGCACCAACTGCATGGCGGTACTGTCCACAAGTGCATGTTCTAAAGTCACTTCGGGGTAATCCTTAGCCACTTCTGTGACGATTTTTCTCCAGAGTCTGGAGGAGTCCAGTACATTCGCCTTGTCAACGCTGGTGACTTTCTTGTTGCGCTTCATAGCAACTTCGAAAGCCTTGACAGCGATTCTGCGGATTTCGTTTTCATCATATTTGAGGGTGTCAACGGCAGTCATCACGCCATTGACTTCCTCCGTTTTGCGTTCGCCGAAATACAGACCGCCTGTCAGTTCACGCATGATGAGCATGTCAAAGCCCTTTGCGCTGATGTCCTCACGGAGGGGGCAAGCGTCACGCAGTTCCGGATATAATACGCTTGGTCTGAGATTTGCAAACAGTCCCAGAGATTTCCGGAGCTTCAATAATCCTGCTTCGGGTCTGAGATGTGCAGGGAGCTTGTACCATGGGGAAGTAGTAGTATTTCCGCCAATACTCCCCATCAGTACTGCATCACTGTCCTGACAAACAGCAATTGTTTCGTCCGTCAGGGGTTCTTTGTAAGCATCAATGGAACAACCGCCCATGAGTAACTCTGTATATCTGAAATCATGACCATATTTTTCAGCGACTTTATCAAGAACCTTGACTGCCTCTGTGACAATTTCAGGGCCTATGCCGTCGCCTTTGATAACTGCAATTTTTTTCGCCATTGTGTGAAACCACCTTTTTCGCCTTGAGATTGATGTACAGGCAAAATCAACCGTACAACAGTTTTATTATACTACTTTTCCGCCAAAAAGTCAATATCATTTCATGATTTTTCTGGAAAAAATGTGAAACCGGCATTTCTGCACAAATTCAACAATTTTTCTGATTTTTGGTAGTATCGCACAAAAAAATTTTCCTTAATTAAAAAAGTAAAATAAATTTCGTGTTTTTTTTGTGAAATACCTTGCAATTTCCGGATTCGTGTGTTATAATGTTACTATTGCCGTACTAAGAAAAATATTTCTGAAAGCGGAGGGGGTGTGTCCATGCGTTACTATATGACGGCTTATGAACAGTTTCTCAGGGAATTTGTCAAGAATCCTGACATGAAACAGCTTTCAGCAATCCGGAAAGAAACCCTTGTACAGATTGGATTTATGCAACATGAACGGTTTGTGCATTTTCTGGTGTGCATTCTGGTGGGAATTTTATCTTTCATCACGATAGGGCTGACACTTTATTACAGGACGGTTGCCCTTGGGATTCTGACGGCGTTACTGCTGGGACTGCTTGCGCCGTATCTCTGGCATTATTATTTTCTGGAGAATACCACACAGCGCATGTATGCACTGTACAACAAGCTTTCTTCTCTGGAAGAGGGCATCAAATATCCCAATACTGACCCTGACGGGAAAATTTGAAAGGATGGAAAGAGTTTATGATTCAGATTCAAAACAATACCTCAATGGAGGAAACAACAAAGATGACTTCAAAAAAAGGTCGTAAATTCAGAAGACTGCTCGCAGGAATGACCGCTTGTGTGATTGCACTCGGATGCATGGGCTGTCTGACAGGATGTTCCAACGGCTCAGAAAGCAGTACTACAGAAGCCGGCGATTCTGGTGTTTCTGACGCTTCGGAGGAAGAAACCAGTGTTGTGATTGACCCTGCCAAAGCTGGTCTTGCTGCTTACAGCCCCAATTATGATATCACTGACAAGATGTTCGCCTGCTATTATCAGGATATGATTTCCATGTTCCGTGATATGTACGGTGATGATACACTGCTGAATTATTATCAGATGGACACTTCCAAGCCCCTCAAAGACCAGCCCTATCCGACTGATGACGGAACTACATGGTTTGATAATATTGTCAATGAAACAGGCAATACCCTCAAGAGACAGCTTGTTATTGCAGAAGCTGCCAAGGCTGCCGGACATGAACTCTCTGACGATGAAAAAGCCGAAATCGATACAGAAGTCGAAGCGGCGGAACTGGATGTTTATGGGAATGACGTTTCCGCTGATGATGTCAGAAGTGCTCTCGAAATTCAGAGTTACAGTGCAAGCTATTACAATGCCTACATGGACAGCCTGAATTTCAGTGACAGCGAAATTCAGAAATACGTTGATGAAAACAAGAAGAATTTCGAAACCTGCGGTCTGATTGGTTTCGCCATCACCTACAAACTGAACAACGACACAACCGATGCAACCGAAGAAGACGACACCCTCTTAACTCAGGAAGAAGCCAAGGAACTCGCTGATAAATTGCAGGGTGCAAAAGATACTGAAGAATTCACAGAAACAATCCTCAGTTATCTTGTTAAGTATGAAGGCTATAAAGAAGCCGACCTCCCCAGCGCAGAAGCAAGCATTAAAAATGACAGTTTTCCCTATACCGAAGGCAACCGCATGGCGGAATGGGCTTTCGGCGGTGAAGCAGAATTGAATGATGTTCTTTTGCTGGAAGACTCCGACGAAACCAACAACAGGGGGTATTACTATGTTTATATGCTCAGCCGTGAGCCCAGCATTGACAATACCAAGACTGTCAATGTTCGTCACATCCTGTTCAATATCAATGCCCATATGGACGAAGACGACCCCGACGAGGATGCTGCTTTCAATGAGTGCAAGAAGCTCGCAGAAGAAACCCTCAAGGAATGGGAAGACGGCGACGCTACAGAAGACAGCTTTGCAGCACTTGCCACTGAAAAAACCGAAGACCCCGGCTCAATTGCAACCGGCGGACTTTATGAAAATGTCGCTGCTGGTCAGATGGTTCAGCCGTTCAATGACTGGATTTTCGACGACAGCAGAAAAGCCGGAGATACTGACATTATCAAGACAAATTACGGCTATCACATCATGTATTATGTCAGTGATGGTGACCCGCTGTGGAAGTCCAATGCCAAAGATGCCCTTATCAGTGATACCTATAACGATTGGTACACAGAACAGGAAAAACTTTATCCTGTTGTCCTCAATGAAGAAGTGATGAATAGCATTGATGGCTGATATGACGAAAAAAGAACGGACACTGAAAGCGGTTGCTGTGCTGAAAGAACGCTATCCGGAAGCAGCTTGTTCCTTGGTTTATGATGAACCGTATCAGCTCATGATTGCAGTCAGACTTTCGGCACAGTGTACCGATGCCAGAGTGAATATCGTCACAAAGACACTTTTCCAGAAATACACCTCCCTGCAAGCGTTCGCCAATGCAAATATTGCCGAACTCGAAGAAATCGTCAAGCCCTGCGGATTCTACCACATGAAAGCCAAAAGCATCAAGGAAGCATCCGAACGGTTATTGAATGAATTTAACGGTGTTCTCCCTGACAATATGGATGACCTCTTGACACTTTCCGGAATCGGACGAAAGACGGCGAATTTATTGTTAGGAGATGTCTACCACAAGCCGGCTGTCGTCGTGGATACGCATTTTATCCGGATTACAGGGCGGTTAGGTCTGACCAAGGAGAAAGAACCAGAAAAAGTGGAAAAAGACTTGAAAAAGCTTCTCCCTCCGGAAGAATCTTCCGATTTCTGTCACAGGGTGGTACAGTTCGGGCGAGACATCTGCAAAGCAAGAAAGCCCCTTTGCAGTGAATGCCCCCTAAAAGAATTCTGTCCTTCTGTGTCTTTGTGAAACCTTTTCCCCATCCCTTGACAAATGGGGAAAAATGGTATACAATAGAATTACTAAATTTTTGAATATAAGGCGGTAAAATCAAAATGGGTATCCTAACTTCTATTTTTGGTTCTTACAGTGCAAAGGAACTCGCACGAATTGAACCGATTAAAAACAAGGTGCTTGCATTGGAAGAGGAATATAAAAAACTCTCTGATGCAGAACTGAAAGAAAAAACATTTGAATTCCGTGAACGTTTGCAGGAAGGAACTGACACACTTGATACACTCCTCCCTGAAGCCCTTGCAACCGTCCGTGAGGCTGGTGCAAGAGTGCTCGGCAAGCGTGCATTTGAAGTGCAGATTATTGGTGCAATCGTTCTGCATCAGGGACGTATTGCCGAAATGAAAACCGGTGAAGGTAAAACATTGGTTGCGTGTCTGGCAGCATATGCAAATGCACTTTCCGGAAAGGGTGTGCACGTTGTCACAGTTAATGACTATCTTGCAAAGGTACAGTCCGAAGAAATGGGAAAGGTTCACCGTTTTCTCGGCTTGACAGTCGGCTGTATTCTGCACGGTCTGACCAATGACCAGAGACGTGAAGCCTATGGTTGCGACATTACCTATGGAACAAATAATGAATTCGGTTTCGACTATCTGCGTGACAACATGGTAACATACAAAAAAGATATGGTTCAGCGTGACCCGAATTTCGCCATTGTCGATGAGGTTGACTCCATCCTGATTGATGAAGCGAGAACTCCTCTGATTATTTCCGGACAGGGCGACAAGTCCACTGACCTCTATAACCGTGTTGACGTATTCGTGAAAACCCTTTCCCCTTACATCATTGTGGAAATGGATGACAAAATGGACCAAGAAGAATTTCTCTGGTCTCAGAATGCACAGCAGGTTCTTGCAACTGATATGGGCAAGTCACTTGACGAAGTCGCTGAAGAATGCGGATGCAAGAACGGCACAGAATTTTCTAAGAAATTCCGGAGGATTTTGGGCTTGACTCCTGAATCTTTCCGCAAAAATGCACAGAAAATGATTGATGACGGCGAAGAACTGGATTTCGGCACAAGTGAAAACGGCATCACTCCTGACCAAGCGGATTATATTATTGACGAAAAGGCGAAAACTGCCACCATTACACAGCTGGGTGTCAAGAAAGCCGAAAAATATTTCGGTGTTGCCAACCTCATGGAAAGCGGTTCAGACAACATCACCCTTTTGCACCATATCAATCAGGCACTCCGTGCAAATGGTATCATGAAAAAAGATACTGATTACATTGTAGAAGATAATGAAGTTATCATTGTTGACGAATTTACCGGACGTAAAATGCTCGGACGTCGTTTCAATGACGGTCTGCATCAGGCAATTGAAGCCAAAGAAGGCGTAGAGGTTCAGAAGGAATCTAAAACCCTTGCAACCATCACATTCCAGAACTATTTCCGTTTGTATCAGAAACTTTCCGGCATGACTGGTACGGCTATGACCGAAGAGGACGAATTCAAGGAAATCTACAAACTGGACGTTATCGCCATTCCAACAAACAGACCCGTTCAGCGTATTGACCACCCTGACCAAGTGTATGCAACCGAAAAGGGAAAATACCTCTGTATCATTGACCAGATTATTGAATGTCACGAAAAAGGTCAGCCTGTCCTTGTTGGTACGGTTTCTATTGAAAAATCTGAATTGCTTTCGCAGATGCTCAAAAGACGTGGTGTGAAACATGAGGTATTGAATGCGAAGTACCACGCAAAGGAAGCTGAAATTGTCGCACAGGCTGGTAAACTGGGAGCTGTTACCATTGCCACCAACATGGCTGGACGTGGTACAGATATTATTCTCGGTGGTAATGCAGAATTTTCTTCCAAGGCTGAACTCCGCAAGATGGGCTATGAAGAAGACGTTATCAACGAGGCAATTGGTTTCGCTGATACGGATGACGAAAATATTCTTGCAGTCCGCAAAATTTACCGTGAATTGTATGCAAAGTATGATGCACAAGTCAAGGAAGCTGCGGTGGCTGTCCGTGAAGCCGGCGGATTGTTCATCATTGGTACAGAAAGACACGAATCAAGACGTATCGACAACCAGCTCCGTGGTCGTTCCGGTCGTCAGGGTGACCCCGGAGAAAGCCGTTTCTTCCTCTCCGTGCAGGATGATTTGATGAGAATTTTCGCAGGTGACAGAATGGAAAGCATCATGCGCTCCCTGAAAGTCGAGGAAACTCAGCCCATTGAAAGCGGTCTTCTCTCAAAGGTGATTGCATCCTCTCAGAAAAAGGTAGAGGGGCGCAACTTCTCCATCCGTAAGAATACCTTGAATTATGATGATGTTATGAATGCAATGCGTGAAATCATCTACAAACAAAGACGGCAGGTGCTTGACGGCGAAGATTTGCACAGCTCCATTTTGACCATGATGGAGGAACTTGTGAAGTCTGTCGGAAATCAGTATCTTGCAGAAGAAGACGTTCCGGAAAACTGGAATCTTGTCGGACTGCGTGACTATTTCTATGGCTGGACTCTGGACGAAGGTGACCTTGTATTTGATGAGGAACAACTCCTTGACCAGACAAAAACCGGTATTCTTCAGTTCATCACTGACAAGATGAAAAATAAGTATGAACAGAAAGAAAAAGATTATGGTGAGAAAATCATCCGTGAATTGGAGCGTGTCATTCTGCTGAAAGTCGTTGATACCAAATGGATGGCGCACATCGACGATATGCAGGAATTGAAGCGTGGTATTGTTCTGAGAAGCTACGGACAGAAAAACCCTGTTGTTGAATACCGTTATGAAGGCTTTGCAATGTTTGATGAAATGGTTGCAAGCATCCATGAAGAAACCGTTCGTATGCTGATGACGATTCGCATTCAGACCAACCAAGCCCCACAGCGTGAACAGGTTCAGAGACCCTATGCGCCTAATGCCGGAAGCCCCGAAGCAAAGGCAACCCCGAATAATCAGTAATATTAAGCCCCCTGATATAGGGGGCTTATTGCAAATAAAAGGGGGTTGGGGGAAAAA
>DGHF01000044.1 GCA_002392545.1 Ruminococcus sp. UBA3855 | reverse complement strand
AAATATATCAATGAAGATGCAGAAAGTTATCAATGTTATTATCCGTTTTTGTACAGTTCACCGGAATACACTGCCATGATAGAAGCGAAAAAGCGCAACATTCCGGCAAAATTCATTGACTTGCCATACAGTGAAATCATGATTCATACAGATGAAGAAATTGGTTTCCGCAAATCAAAAGAACGTCACAGCTATGCAGATGATACGGACTTAATCACAAGCCGGTTTTATCAGGAACTTTGTAAAAAAACGAATCTCCGCAGTTTTGAAGAATTCTGGGAAAAATATTTTGAGATTGCTGGATTACGTCTGACTCCTGAACAATTTGTTCGTCAGATGATGACATACTGCATTTTGACAAGGGATGCTGAAAATCCCGAACGTCTCCGGAAAGACGGCACTCTTGCAAGAGAACAGCATATGACCTATCGCATTCAGGAAGCACAGAAAGAATATACAAAAATTCTGGTAGTCACAGGCGGATTTCATTCACCTGCAATTGCGGAAAATCTGCAAAAAACCGTCAAGCCTGTTAAATTACACAAATTCACAGAAGACATTGAAAGCTGTTATCCGATTGCCTATTCTTATGAAGCAATGGACGCTTTGAATGGCTATGCCTCCGGAATGCCACACCCTGCATTTTATGACAGTATCACCCAAGATTTAGCACAATGTGACACTCCCGAAGGGATTTATACAGCCCATTGTCTTGACTTGCTGACACGTACCGCCAAGGAAAGCGTGAAAAAAGAAATTCCCATAGCGATTTCAGACATTACCTCCGCATGGAGTCTGGCGCAGGGGTTGGCTTCCCTCCGTGAATCGCCTGAAACTGGTTTCATGGAAGTATGGGATGGTGTGACCTCTTCCCTGATTAAGGGAGAAAAAACAACCGCATCCGCTTTGCCTTTGGATATTCTGCGCAAATTGGCAATGGGTGACGGTATCGGGCATATCGGGAATAAAGAATTTATTCCGCCGTTGATAGAGGATTTTGAAAGCCAATGCAAGGCATTCCGGCTCAAAAGTGATACCGTTGTACCGCAGGAAGTTGAAATTTCTCTTTTCGCCAAAGAAAGCGAACTTGCAAAAAGCCGATTCTTTCACCAGATGAATTTTCTCAATACGAATTTTGCAGACCGCAAAAAAGGTTCTGACCTCCACCATAACAAGGACAGAAGCCGAGTTCGTGAAGTGTGGCGGTATTGCCGTACTCCTGCCGTAGATTCTGCCCTCGTTGACCATACCACAGATGGAAGTACCCTCATGGAAGCTTGTCGCACTGTCGCAGAAAAACGCATCCAGCAGGAACGCAGAACGGAAGTTGCATCACAAATCAGTGTCGATTGCTTTTTAATGGGTATCCCCTTCTCACATCCTGAACTCATGCAGGAAATTCTTAATAATGACGGTGATTTCTTTTCGCTCGGAAATGGTCTGTATTATTTCGATATGCTTCGGGAGTTACGGCATTTGTACGGATTTGAAGATACTGCAAATGAAATTTATCTGGTGCAATGCTTTACGAAATTGATTTCCCTGATTCCGTCCATGGGAATGGTACAGCCTGAACAGGCACAGGATTGTATTAAAATCTGCCGTCTGCTGTATGGAGTGACAGGGCGACTATTAACCGACCGTCAGGAGGAATTGAAACAAGCGTTCATTACCCTGACAATGCTCCCCCAAAAAGAACCGTCTGTGTATGGTGCAGTGATGGGCTTATTGTATGCTATGGATGGGAGTTATCTGCAAAAGGCGGAAACTGCTATGCAGGGATATTTGAAAAGTTCGTCCGACATCCGCAAACAGGGCGCATTGTACCTGAAAGGCTTATTTGAGACAGCGAGAGACATTGCTCTGACTGATACGGAATTTCTCAACATGACAGACGAATTACTCCAGAATATGGAATATGATGATTTCATGGAAATATTGCCCTCTCTGCGGTTGGCATACAGTTATTTTACACCGTCCGAAATTCAGGAAATCGCTAAGAATGTCAGCAGTCTGCACGGCATGGAAACGGATTTATTCGCCAAAGAATCCGTCAATGAATCCTTGACAGCGTTCGGGGCTGAAATTGATGCCGAAATTTTCAGAATCTGCGGTTTCAAGGAGATTATTTAAAAAGGAGTATTATCATGGGCTTTAAAATCACAGATGGGGTATTGATGAGTTACATTCAAGAAGAGGGGATGACTTCCGTCGTCATTCCGGATGGTGTGAAACGAATTGCATTCGGTGCATTTGTAGGATGTGCAAATATTACATCTGTTGTTATGCCGGATAGTGTGACGAGTATCGGGGATATAGCCTTTGGAGATTGTATTGATTTGGAAACAATCACACTTTCCCAAAACATTACAGAAATTCCGGAATTGCTTTTTGAAGGCTGTTCAGGTTTGAAATCGGTTATGATTCCGGAAAGAGTGACAAATATTGGAAATCACGCTTTCGATAGATGTACAAGTTTGACCTCTGTTACAATTCCGGAAAGTGTGAGAGTTATCGGAAATTATGTTTTTATAGGGTGTAAAAGTTTAAAATCTGTTGCCATTCCTCGTCAATTGAAGGGCATCGGACATGGCATATTTGATTACTGTGATGAACTAAAGTTTGTCAAATATCATGATATTATGATACCTATGGACAAAATCCGCCCTTCCGAAAGAGGAAAAGTATTTGCTATGATTGCAACACATGACTTCACTACCAAAATGAAAAGCGATTCCAGATATACAGCAATTTCTTCCATATTCAAAAGTCATCCCGAAGATGCAGAAATAATCGCCTATATTAAGAAAAACTTTACTAAAATGTTCCGTTATCTCATTGATGAAAATGATATTGAAACCATTGAAGCAATCATTTATTCCGAAAAATTTCTCACGAAACGCAACATTGACAAAATGATTG
>DGHF01000238.1 GCA_002392545.1 Ruminococcus sp. UBA3855 | reverse complement strand
TTGGAAATGGAAAGCATTGTACATAATTACAGCGTTGTTATTTTCGTTTCTGATGTTGGTGGCATTGGTATTTATGGACTTTTACAATATGGGAATGGCAACCACAGCCAATATGCAACCGGAAATATTATTCTATTTTGCAATGTTTGGCTTTCCCATCGGAACGACAATTTACATGATATTGATTGTCGTTATTCATCCGAAAAACAAGTAGTAAAAAGGCTGTCGGAATCGAAACCGACAGCCTTTTATTTCGTGTTAGTTTGTGTTAATCTTCGCCAGCACTCACGTCAATAGGACCGTTTTCTTCAATGACATTGAGCGTAATACCGCACCATGCGCATTGGCTGGCTTCTTCACCGTTCCAGCAAGTCAATTTGTGACAAGCTTCACATTTGACATTTGCAGTCGCTCCGCAGGTGGGACATCCTCTGAAATCGGGGGCGGAATAGAGGTCGGCGGAAATGGTTGTCTTGTCGAAACCTTCGGATTCAGCCCGCTTTTCATCAATGGGGTAGGAATATTTCATAGACCAACTGTTCTGGTCGATTTGCTCAATGGTAATGCCATATAATGCCTTACTTGACTTGCATCTGGCGAGAAGTACCCTTGCAACGATTTTTTCACTCATAGTGAATTCTTCCTTTCCAAGCTGTTTGTATCATTTCAGGAAACGCTCTCAAAGTCATCTGTTTCCGAGTCGGAATTTTCGTCGGAATTCTCCTGTTCAGAGGGTTTCAGGGATTGAGTATCCGTATGAGCAGGGGAATCCTTTTCATGTGGTTTTTGATTATCGGAAGGCTGGGAAATGGCACGAATCATATTTTGAATTTCGATTTCCTGAAGGCTGATTTGTTCAATCAGCTGGCGCATTTCCTCATCTGCCTGCTGTCGTTTGGCTTTGAGTTCATAATAACGTTGTTCCTTGATTCTGACATCTTCTTCCAATTGTCTGACCTTTTCAATCAGGCTTGCTTCATTCTGAATGCAGATTTGCTCTTTTTGATTTTGAGCTTGATAGCGTTGGGCTTTTTGTTCGAGGGAATGAATGGTGTCAGAGGTTTTTTGCAGTTCATACCGGAGAGACTGTTCTTTCCGGTGGTAGTGCTGTAATTCATCGGCGATTTTATGGGGGTCATGGTAATGCGTTCCTTTTCGGATGGCTTCCATCTGCATGGATAATAATGCATCATGAATTTTTTTCAGTTCCCGTTTCAGGCGGTTCAATTCCTTTTCAGACTGAATTTGTTCTGTCTGTGCCCTGTCTAAGCTTTTTTTAGCAGCTTCAAGGCTGTAGTCACTGACACCGCCGGAAGTATCCGTCAGGTAATTGAGCCGAATCCGGAGCTTTCCGCATTCATGCATTTTTTTCATGACCTCTTTAAAACGAACCAATTCTTCCAAGTCGTAAATACCAGAAATGGACATATCATCTTTACTGCCTTTTTCGCTGATAGTGGCAAGACTGCTCTGAAGGGTATCTCTGTAAGATTCGCCGTTTTCTGCGAAATTGATACAGATTCCACGATAGAAATTATACAGCATTTCTCCCACGCCAAAGGAATCATCAATTCCGTCAGAGGCAACAAATACCGCCATTGGTTCACGTGCAAAGAAATGCACCCGACAGCCGGTATTGTCATTCGAAAGGGAACTTGTCGTATTTGCCATATTATGGGGGTCTTCGGGGATGGGCTGGTCACAACTGCCGTCGGGATAGAATGCCGCACATGTGCCGTCACCGATATGAATTCCGAGCGTGTACCCCCTGAAACAGGCAATTGCTATCAAAGTACATCCGTAGGCTTTTCGGACGTTCTGCCCTAAGCGGTAAACAGAAAGATAATCTGTCATTTTTTGTTTAGCTCTGGTATCTTCTTCATGATTGATATTTTCTTCGAGGGTATTGAGTTCTTCATCTGTGAAAGGATGATTCATATAATCGTCAATGACAAGAGAATCCCATTTTTCCTTGATTTTCTTTTTCAGAAGCAGTTGATTTTTCAGACTCTCTACATTGGTAGCATGGGCAATAAAGCCTTTCAGGATGTCCACAGAGGCTTCAATTGCCAATTGTGAGCCACGGTCACTGCGGAAATACTGAGGGCTTCCATGACCGTCTGAAACAACTGCAAGTGCGTAATCGTCACAAACTTCCGAATAGGAATGGTCTTGTTTGGGGAGATTGTTCAAAACATGAGAATATCCCCGTTCATCCACATTGAAAACTTTATATGTACGCATAACACGCCACCTTTAATCCCAGTCATCATCCATGGGAACATTGATGTCTTCCGAGAGAATTTCATTGGCGGCGATTTCATTGTGAATGACAGATTTAATGGCTTCGGTGTTCGGAGTGTAGGCACTCGGCTGAATGTTGGTATCCGCAGACCCTGAGGAGCTGACAGTAACAGAACCCTTGACAACAGCGGTCAGGATTGCCTGCAATGCGGCGGAATTATAAGCCGTAAATACCATTTCCATATCTCCGGTGAAATTCCGGCATAGTTCCTGATTTGCACCCTCTCCAATGGCGATTGCAATTTTATATGAGCCGAGATAATATTTATTACTTTGCAGTTCGGTTGTTCCCTCAATGCCGGAAATGGTGTTTGCATCATTGGCGTAACCATCCGTCAGGAGAATCAGAACAGGGGGAGTGATGGTCTTTCCAGCGGCGAAATTGAAAAATCCCCTTGTGCCTGAAAGTCTGCTTTTCAGTTCCCGACAAGCAGTATTGAAATAGGTCAAGCCATCAACAGTTAAGTCACTCCAATAGCCGTCACAGGGAATTAAACCATCCTCGCCGGTTTCCCATGTGCAGTTTGTCCCGAAACTGAGCACTGCAAAACGCAGTTCCGCATCGGAGCTGTTAAAATCGGATAAATCACGCATGATTTCTTCCATTGCAGAATTGACCGTGCCGATTTTTGTACCAGCCATACTGCTGGAAACATCAATCATAAAGAAAATGGGTGTAATTTTCCGTCCGTCAATTTCGTGTGCTTTATATACATTGGATGAAATCATGCCTCCAGTTGGTTTTTCGTCCCAATCCATTGTCCAGTCCTCCTTAATCCCATGATTCGTCTTCATTGTTGTTTTCCTCCGGATTCAATTGGTTCATTTCGTGTTGTACAGTCTGGATGAGCGTGGCGGAATCCGGTGTCACGGGGTCAGGATTGGGGGCATCCGCAACCCCTGCGGAGCTGACAGTCACAGAGCCTTTCACAACTGCATCTATCATGACTTTCAATGCATTGGCATTATAAGCCGTAAATACAAGTTCTTTGTCGCCTGTAAAATTTTCACAAAGTTTTTGGTTGGCATCATTTCCGATTGCAATAGCGATACGGTAAGAGCCACGGAAATATTTATTCTCCCGCAGTTTTGCAAGCCCCTCATTTCCGTCTCTGTCGCCGTCATTGGCGAAACCGTCCGTCATAAGGATGAGAATGGGCGGTGTGATTGTCCGTCTTGCAGCGAATTTGAAAAAGCCGTGACTTCCGGAAAGCTTGTCACGCAGTTCACGACAGGCAGAATTGAAATAGGTGAAACCATCTGCAACCAAAGTATTCCATGAGCCGTCACACGGAATTAAACCGTTTTCACCTGTTACCCATTGCACACCTGTTCCGAAACTCAATACTGCAAAGCGTAATTCAGAATCGGAATTTTCAATGTTTTTCAGGTCGTTCATGATTTCTTCCATGGCGGAATTGACTGTTCCCATTTTTACGCCTTCCATACTTCTGGAAACGTCAATCAGGAAAAAAATGGGAGTGATTTTTCTTGCCACTGGTTCAGTACGGAAACTTTGCAACATTCCGCTGTCGGGCATATCCAATTCCAAGGGAACAGGTTCTTCATTGGGGATGATGTCAACAGCAATATCTTTTTGCAGGTTGACTTTGATTTCGCCGTCATCATCCGGCAGGATTGAAAAGTTTTCTTGTGTCTGCTGTTGTTCTTCGGAAATTGGCTCAGGCTTATCGGGGGTTAGTTTAATTGGCATTTTTAAAACCTCCTTTTACATATGTACTGTAACATCTCTGTTTCCGATGCGGATGGTCATTCCGTTCCGGAGTTTCACGGTCTGTTTGGGTACACAGGTATACGTTGCACCGCCAATGGTATAAAACCAGTTGGTATTTGAAATATTGCTGAGACCGGCTGTGCCTTCGCTGATTTTCGTTCTGACCATGCCGACAGGCTGTGAAACAAACTGCTCCGTTGAGGAGAAATCATCCAGATGCTCACGGAAAATGCAGACATCTTTCACCAATGGGATTTTATAGCCATGTGAACCGTTCACGCCGTTGACTTTCAGCATTCCCAGAACGGGGTACTGTCTTCCGCAACATTTGCAGACAGGCGGGTCAGAATCAAGAAATGTTTCCTGTTCGCAGAGGGGGCACTTGAAAAAGTAGGTGCGGAATTGCAGTAAAGCCCGACACCATTCAATTTCAAGCGGATATTTGGATTCATTCTGCAACATGGCTTCCTGACTGAATGTTCTTGTGAAAAGCTGTTTCATGGTATTCGTCATTAAAGGCCATCTGAGATAGAAATTGCGGTGAATGTCTCTGTTAGGTCCATTGGAATGGTCAATGGGGTCAGCAATGAATAACGGTTCTTTTCCATAATGCTTTTGCAGATAGTAGTCATTCATTTCCGGTACACTCAAAGCCTTGACACCCTCCAGCGGATGACAGCGGATAAACAGCAAAAAGAGACACACTGCCAAGGAAAAACGGTCTGTCAGGCGGTTTGGTCTTCCGCCCATGACGACAGAAGGCGACATGTATCTCGCCTTTCCGGCGATTCCGGAAGGGTTGTCTTCCGGCGATACATTGTCATTGTCGCAGATTAACACGTCACCGTCACGCAGGCGAATAAAGAAATTTCCGTTGTTTAAATCCTGATAGGCATAGCCCTTTCTGTGCAGTAAACGGAATGCAGAGACAATATTCAATGCACAATTCGTCATTGCATAAAATGAGGAAAGTTCACACTTTGCCAGCAGAATATCGTCAAAATCTACATATTCCGGCGGTTTTAACGGCATGATGTAACCAAATGTATTATTGATAGGTACGGTCAAATCTTCAGGCCAGATGAATTTATCCGAAAGTGCGCCGACTTTGATTTCCTCACGGATATTGTCATGAAACCAGTCCAGTTTCTTGACTGCTTCGGGCTTATAAAGTTTCAATGCTCTCGGCTGTCCTTTGTAGGTTACTTTGTACACATAACCCTGACCACCTTCTGCAATGAATGAATCAATTGTAAGACTTTCACCGTTTTCGGTACTGATGACTGTACCTGTTTTCAGCTCCGCCATTTTCATCACCTCAAAAATTGATTTTGCCTGAATTCCATTTCAGGTCTGTTATGACAGCATTCTGTCATTTTATCATTCCTTTCCATTATAACATAAATCAGCGAAAAAAGCAAGTCTATTTTTGATAATTTCCACAAAAATGGAAAAGGTACAGGAAAATTGTGTCATTCCTGTACCTTTTTGATTAGAATTGTTCGATTTCGGAACGGTATCGTCGTTTGTAGGCTTCTTTTTTGGCATCAATGAAATCTTCGAGCCATCTGTAACCTTTCCAGAGGAAAAACAGAAATGTGAATACAGGCAATATCAGAAACAGGATTTCCAGTGCAAGCAATACGGACAAATCAAAGTCAATAATTCTTGCTTCATTTTCCCAGTGCGGATAAATAATGCCGTCTGTGGAAATCAACATGGAATGCAGTTTCTTTAAATTTTCCCATCTGTGTGAAAGGGAAGTCCTTCCGGTATTTTCCAGAATGATAGTGTTTTCACGTTCATTTATGGCGGTTGTCATGCGTTCTTTTGCGAAATTCCGGACAGGATTCGGCAAAATGGCTTCATAACAAGTAAATGCAATGCCATTATTCTGACTGCCTGTTGCTCCGGTTGATGAGGGAGCTGTTGCAACTCCTGAATTCAATTTTTTGGCGAGGTCAGTTGAAATATACATTCTGGGCTTTTCGCCGTATGAAATCTTGGAAGCATTATTTTTTTCAGGCTCAATCACTCCGCATATGGTGAATTTTTGACCGCCAATTGCAATTTCCATGCCGTCCACGTCTGAAGAGCCGAACGCTTTCCATGCTAAATTGGTATCAATGATAACCCTGTCTTTCATCAGGTCAGCGGGGGAGAAATAGCTTCCGCATTTCAGGTGAAACGGATGCACGGCGAAAAAATCTCCTCCGACGGCTGTCACCTGTGCAGTCACGATTTCGGAACAAGTGCCGGAAAGTTTCATCTGTCCGATGTCGGCACTCCATGCATCATACCAAAGTCTTGCATCTTTAGAGGGGGCTTTCAGGGAATCAGAGGTCAGTTTTTCATTGATGGCGGACTGAATGCCTGCAATCTCATATTCTGAAAGACTTGATTTGTCGCTGAGGAATACGCTGATTTGTGCATAGTCTCCGTCTTGTGACCATCTTTCCGCCCCTTTCTGGCTGTAAAGCGGTTTTGAAAGGCTTTGACCGTACAGGGAAAGAATTCCGCATATTATCCCCGATATGACCGCACATATCAACAGTATCAGTCTTTTTTTGAGGGGCTTCATTTGGTTTCCTCCCTGCGAACTTGGTCACCGGCATTGAGGGGCGTTTCTGATGCTGTAATCACGAAATCAGAAGCGGTTACTTCCCCCTGTACGGCACTGTTAGTATCGTCTGACGAAAGAACTGTCACGGCGGAACGTGTCACATAATAGCGATTTCCTAAAGGTGTATTTTTCGACTGCATCACAAGTACAAATTTTCCGTTTTTATCTTCCCGAATTGCACTGTTCGGTACAACACAATCGTAATTTTGACTGGAACACGGAATGGACAATGCCAGCATTTCACCGGATGTAATGTCATCGCCTGTGATTTCAAAGACAAGGATTCTGTTTCCGCTGGACGGGTTTTCTGTGTCATTTTTGGAGTTGATAAGTTTGGCTGTGATATTGTTATAGTGATTATTGGTGATTTCTGCGAGTGTTCCGACTTTGACTTTCCGAGCCTGTTCAGAGGTTACGGAAAATTTCACAATGTATCCGGAATCTGTCAATGTAATGGTTGCAAGGGATGTGCCGTCTGCAACTTCTTCCCCTGCGGAAAAATTCACGGCACTGACAATTCCGTTGTTTTTACTGGTGACAGTGAGTGTTCCGGTATCTTTCTGGAGTTTAGCAAGTTTCTCTTTCTGGCGGTTGATAGCGTTCAATTGGCTTTGCAGTTCGAGGGCATTCCCTCTGGAGGTGATATCATCATCTTTTTTGGTTTTGTTGAGGGCGATAATGAGACTTTGCAAATTGCTTTGCTGTTGCTGAACAGCTTCTTCAAGGCTGGAAATGTCTGTGTAGGAATCTCCCGAACTGCTGGAGGATTGATTTTCATAAGCGTTCATAGTTGCCTGTGCTTCATCCATCTGAATGGTAAGGCTGTCAATGTCTGCTTGTATCAGAGACTGTACTCCGTTGGATGCATTCTGATAATTGGTCTGTGCGGTTTTCAAGTCGTCATTTGCTTTTTTCAGGTCGTTTTGTGCATCAGAGAGAGCTTTTTCTTCTGCTTCAATGATGATT
This sequence comes from Ruminococcus sp. UBA3855, assembly GCA_002392545.1. Taxonomy (GTDB): domain Bacteria; phylum Bacillota; class Clostridia; order Oscillospirales; family Ruminococcaceae; genus UBA3855. The sequence continues at coordinate 14,541 of DGHF01000238.1, read as the reverse complement.
AAGACAGATTTTGCACTTTCCACATCTTCATGTGCGTATTTCGCTGCTTGTTCAGCATCCTGCATGGCACGGAGCAGGGAAGTGCCGTCCATCATAATGGGTTCTTCGCTGTCGTCTCCGGAGCTGACAGGGGGGACTTCGCCGGAATTCTGGAATGTTTCATAGTCTTCCTTAGCTCTCTGATAGGCAATGTCCGCTGTTTCGGCAGCTCGTTCCAATGTGCGGATGGTTGCTTTCTGTTCGGCTGAGGATACTGTAACAGAGCCTGATAATATTTCTACAGTCTGGGTTGAAGATGCTACATTGAGATTAGCAGAATCCAGTGCGTTTTTGGCATCCTGTAAAGCAGAAGTGTATTCAATCGGCAGTCCGTCCAGTTCTCCTGCGCTCACTTGTGACAGATATGAGGAAAGTTCTGTCATTTTATTAGATAAATTTTTATAGGTCTGACTTGCATTCTGGTAATCATCGTAGGAAATACCGCCGGAATTTCCGGAATTTGCCTGTTGGTTTCGGGCTTCATTCAGGCGGTTGATGGCATTTTGCAGGGCTGTCCTTGCATCTGCAATCTGCTGATTCTCTGAGGCATAATCGGGGGCTACTGTTAAAAGTGCCTTTTGATAGGCCAATTCTGATTCCTGAATGGATGATTCCAATTCTTTGATTTCATCGGAATTGTCGGTGGAATCTAAAATAAATAATGCATCTCCGGCTTTGATTTCATCACCGACTTTGACCATGACTTTGGAAACCTCTCTTTTTCCGCTTCCGTCAATGGTGACTTCATAATTCTGATTGGCTTCGACAATTCCAGAACCACGAACCTTTTCTGTTATCACTCCGTTGCTTGCGTATTGTGCGGAAACGGTCGGAAGACTATGGTTTAAGATGGTATTCGAAAAAAATGTCAAGACCAGCATCAATGCCAGAAAAATAATGAGAATCGTTTTAATCCGTTCTCTGCGTTTTGCGTTCTTGTTTTCTTCCATTTGATTAACCTCCTATGTTATCCCTTGACACCGCCGGAATAGGTAATGCCTTCGACAAGATATTCTTCACCGTATAAAAATAATAATAATGCCGGTATCATGTATACTACTGCTACAGCAAATGCCAGTCCCACATCTCCGCTGTTAATCTGCGACAAGAACACTGAAAGGGGGTACATATCTTCATTCTTTAACAGTATCAACGGCTGTTCTACCATGTTCCAGTAGTCAATAAATACTAATAATCCCACTGATAACATGGCACTCCGGCATAATGGCAGGCAGATGTGCCAGAATATCTCGAACTCTCCAGCACCGTCAAGTTGTGCCGCCTCGAAATAGGCTTTCGGGATTCTCCGCATGATTTTTGTCAGCAAATACACGCTGAACGGTGAGAAAATCGCCGGCAGGACAATTGACCATCTTGTCCCTAAAATTCCAAGCCATTCCGAAACCAGATAATTGGGTACAAGCGTTACCTGATACGGCATTAACATGAGTATCATATAGGCGAAAAAGATAATTTCTCTTATTTTTCCTCTATACCTCGAAAAACCGTACGCCGTGACAGAGGCTAATAATATTTGAAATATCGTAATCGGGACGACCAGTATCACGGAATTCCAGAATTTCAGCAGATAATCCGGATTTTTGAATAGTACTGCGCTGTATTGCTGAAAGCTGACTTTGTCAGGGATGAATTTCAGATTTAATTCTTTTGCAATATACGCTTTCTTGTCGGATGAGGCATTGCTAATCATTGCGCCGTAATTGGTTGTGATTTCTGTCTCCGTCATGAATGAGTTTGTAATGGTTAAGACGGTTGGCATTAAAAACAGGATTGCTGACAGAAACGATACAATAAATAATAACGTTTCTGCCAGTTTCTCATGGAAACGACGAGATAATATGTTTTTCATTCTTCCACGTCCTCTCCGTATTTCCATTCAATGATGAACAGAATCCCAATTATTACTATCATGACCAGCGATAACAATACCGCTGCACTTGATAATTTCTGATAATCCAGTGAGTTGAATGTATTGTTCATGAAATGCTGTAACAGGTACATGCTCTGAAATGGATAATCACCAGTTAATAAATATACTTCCCTGAACATCTTGAAGGAGCTGATAACTGATAAAATGGTCACAAATAAAATGGTCGGGGAAAGATACCTCAGCTTGATATGTAAAAATGTGTAAAATCCGCTTGCTCCTTCTAATTCTGCCACTTCTACGATGTCCCTCGGTATCCCTGCAATGGCGGACATGAATAATATCATATTATATCCCAGTGTCTTCCACAAAAACATGATGGTTAATACCCCATATGACCAGTTAGTCTTTAACCAGTCAATGGGTTCAGCTCCAAATAATGCCGTGATTTGATTCAATGTGCCGTGATAATGGAATATCACCTGCCACACCATTACCACCGATGCAATGGGAACCATTAACGGACACAGAAAACATGACCGTATCCAACTTTTCGCTGGTATGTTCGAATTCAGGGCGAATGCCATCCACAGCGATAATACCACTGACAAGGGGACGGCAATTCCTGAAAATATCGCTGTGTTTCTTGATGCCCTCAAAAAGGCTTCGTTTTTCAGCAGTTTTGCGTAGTTCTCCAGCCCGACAAAATTCGAGAAAATCGGGTTGTCCAGTACCGAATAATACACCACTACTCCAAACGGTATTATAAAAAATATCAGTACTCCGATTAAACTTGGGGTAAGCCAGCTCCAATGCTGTAAGCCTTCCAAAATCCATTTCTTGACATTCTTCTTGTGATGCGTTCGGGGGATGGGTTTGGTTTCGTTTTCCTGCAATTCCTCCACACTCCTATTCTTTTTCTGTTGTGCTGATTTGTTTGACATGATTTTATCTCATGCCATATTGATTATAACATGAAATGTTCCGGTTTTCAATAAATATTACAGAATTTAAATAAACTTTAATCTTTTGTTAAGAAATCTTTCTGTTAATAAGACAATTTCGGGGCTGATTTTATGACAGAATTTTTTCAATTTTGTAGGATTGCACAATTATCAGACTTGAAATACGGAGCTGTTAGTTTGAATGTACGATATGATAAATAATTGATTATCAGAAAAGCATCAACAAACACTTAAACACTACGAAAGGGAAGAGCTTATTCCATATATTCAAAATTTGACAAAAAATCCATCACATTATATAATGATAGTATCTGAATAACAAAGAAAGGGTACATATACCATGAAATTGCCGAAGAATTTGCAAAAGAATATCACTTTGAGGAAGTTATTCCTACAAATATTCCATGGAAAGGGAAAGAAATTTTCTCTCCAATTTGTGATATTGAAAAATATCGAAAAGGTATTCCGTTTGTTGCTGGATGCAGTGACTTCATAGGCATGAATCACGGCGTTGCTGAATGGGTAGACGGCGACGACTATTATTTTTATCTGATAGAAAACGGATTGATTGACGAAATAAATGATGAATTTCCTATATAAATCATTCCTCTTATATCTGACAGGGCAGGGGATATTTCCGCCAACATCAAATATATTCACCCCGTGTGCAAATTATGCATATGATGTACTACACATGAAATCATGTGAATTCATTCAGAAAGGAGCTGTCAAAATATGGAATTGCACCCTTTTGAAGAAATGGCAGAGGCTCTCGAATGCCCTTGCCGTGCGGTAGATTCACAGTATGACTGCGAATCCAGAGAAGAACGTTCCGTTTTTCCGGCGGTGACTCCTGTCGGGATGGCGTACGTTCCATTCCAGCAGTGGGGGAATATCTATAAATCAGGGGAGGGCTTCGAAAAGGGGACTATGTTCCCAGTGTTATATATGCCCTTTGCTCCCGATGGAGGTGACTGGAATTGAACAAACAATGTGAATTGATGCGGAAAATCCAGAGATATGATTTCGCTTTGTATGATTTGATGCTGTACCTCGATACACATCCTAATTGCCAGAAAGCATTACAGTTATATGACCAGTACCGGAAAAAAAGAAAAAACGCTGTCGATGCGTATGTTGAAGAGTTTGGTTCGATTGTGGCTCTCCAAAGTTCTACCGATAAAAAATGGAGCTGGGGAGAAGGTCCTTATCCGTGGGAAAGAGAGGCGAACTAATTTATGTGGACTTATGAGAAAAAACTACAATATCCTGTAAATATTAAAAATCCCAACCCCCAAATGGCTCAGATTATTTGCAGTCAGATTGGTGGCAGTGACAGCGAACTTGCTGCCGCTTTGCGCTATCTCAATCAACGTTATTCCATGCCTACAGATAAAATCAAGGGGCTTTTAACCGATATTGGGACGGAAGAACTCGCACATCTTGAAATGGTTTCCGCTATGGTGTATCAGCTTACCAGAAACCTTTCCGAAAAAGACATCAAGAAATATGGTTTTGATAAATACTTCGTGGAACATACAACAGGGATTTATCCAGCTTCGCCGTCAGGTGTTCCGTTTACAGCAGCTGTTTTTCAATCAAAGGGAGATACTTTTGCAGATTTGACAGAGGATATGGCTGCTGAACAGAAAGCCCGTGCAACGTATGACAATATTCTCCGCCTTGCTGATGACCCTGATGTGATTGACCCTATCCGCTATCTCAGACAACGTGAAGTGGTTCATTTCCAGCGTTTCGGTGAAGCCATGAGAATGGTTCAGGACAGAATGGATGCTCGGAATTTTTATGCCTGCAATCCGTCTTTCGATAGGAAATGTATGAAAAAATGCTGTGACAAAAAGTGAAACAAAAATGCCTTGGTTTGCTTCAAAGCCAAGGCATTTTTGTTAATTTACCGCTTTAGTTCGCTAACAGTTGCACAAAATTATTATTTTGTGCAGATTTTTGGGGATTGCACGGACAGCAGGGCACACCCCTTCCCTATGATAAAAAGCAGACACCCTCAAAGGCATCTGCTTTTTTCAAAATTTCAATTGCATTTTGGAAATGATTTCAAAAATATTCACTCAAATTCAAAATTCATCCGAATGCATTTCGTCTGGATTTTCTTCGGGAGTTTCCGGAATCTGTTCGAAATCAACTTCAGCGGAATCAGAATCTTCCAGACTTTCTTCAACTTCCGGAATTTCAAATTCCGGTTCATTTTCTGTTTCGTCGGATTCATTCGGAAAATCGTCCTGACTCAACGAATAAATATACGTAAACTTCGGAGATTTCAACCCCATGACTGAACGGAACGAATTTCCACGGGCTGTAACTTGTCCATCGATATTGACCGAATTCACATATCCACCGTTCCCAATAGAAAGCTGAATCCAGTTTCTGGGATTGTCTGAAAGTGTGATATGATATTCATTTTCAATGCGACTGCGGACTTCATCGACTGTATAATATGTTACATCTCCCCAATGAGGGTCATACTGTGAATCATATTCACTGGAAACACTGCGCAAATATGGCAAATCTGCGGAAAAAACGTCAGAACAATTTGCTGTTACTCCTCCGCATGATGCACAGAACATTGTCAGACAGATTTTATCATCAAAATATAATGCTTCCCCTAATACCGATGCACATAAATCAATCAGACTTTGCGGAGGGTTGGGCTTTCCTTTCAAGTCGTGGGCATCATTATTATAATACTTGATATAGGTATAGACTGCCACAGCCTGCGCTTTGATACATTCTGGATGAAATGAAGGTCCTACTTCAATATTGACAATTTCTGAAACCTGTTTCAGTACATTATCTTCAATTCCCTGTACTGTTATCAGCTCCGTTTCAGCTGTTCCGGTATTTTTGAGGACAGTTCCGGGGTAATAATGAAATAAAATATCCTGATAATTCCAGCCGGCATATTTTGCGTAGAAATTCGCTCCGTTCTGGCTCATGCCGACGCCATGCCCCCAACCGTAACTTGTGAATGCAAAGGTATTTGGGTCAGTGTTTTCGACAGCGGAATCAGACGGCGCAACCAGAACAATAGAATCGTCTCTTCCCTCTGCGATAAATTCAGGCGCAGGAATTTCCTCAACTGTTTCATAGCTTACCAGAGAAAAATCATCTGCATAGTCAGAAAGACCAGCTTTCCACCATTTTTTGGAATCGGGATTTTCCGTTTCCTCTGGTTGTTTTTCTCCGTGAACGACATTCACAGAACTGAGATGTGTTGTTTCCTTTGTCTCTGTTTCAGACGGACTTTCTGCAATGGCTGAAATCGGAATCCACTGACACACTGTCAGAAATGCCGTAATGACGGCAAAAATACATTTTTTCATAAAAGCCTCATTATTCCATGATTTTAGCAAGCAGTTCCCCTTCTGATTCTCCCTCACGGAGTCTTCTAGCAATAATCAGGAAACGGGAATCATCCGCATCAGAATAACATGTGGACAATGTTAAAATTTTATCACCATATTCCACATCAATCGGGATTTTGGAAAGACTTTTCTGCTTAGCGGTTTCAACATAGGCTGTGAATTCTTCCTTGTTTGAAAGGTCTTCCATGTCCCAATATCTCCAAGTGGCTTCTGCACTTCCGTCTGTGATGGGATTTGCAAAGATAACATATTTATAAGTCTTGTAATTAGAGGAAAGTTCAATAAACGGTGCTGTCTTATAGTAGGAATAATCCTGACGGTAACGGCGCAATGAGCCGAACATGGTATTATTTGCCATATTGTGACCGTAAAGAATGATGTTTGTCGATTGTTCCGATTCTTTCCATCCGAAAATGTCCCGATAATCCATGAAAACAGCTCCGGCACGGAACGGCTGTTTTTCAAAACTGTGGTCAAGATAATACTCGTTGTCTTCACTCTGGACAACAGGGTTATCAACATCGGTATGTTCCACTTTTATCCATCCCCTTGTATCGGGATTCTGTGCAAGCAATTCCTTGGCACGGTCAGTCAGTTCAAGCTCTACTTCTTCCGTAACAGGCGGTTCAGTTTCGGGTTCGGTGGTTTCAGGAGCTTCGGTTTCGGCTTCTGTAGTTTCAGGGGGAGTAGTTTCCACCTGTGCAACAGGCTGAACAGGTTCTTCCTTAGGTTTTGCGACAATTGCCACCACTGCACCAATCAGGGCAAGCAGGCAGACAATGGACACAATCACAATATTTCTTTGCTTGGGTGACATCTTGCTGTCACTTTTCTGATTTTTTGACATGTTATCATCCTTTCTTTGTTTCTATGATTCATTATTAACCATACGGCTCAAATGCAGCGTTCGGGTCATAAGTGTTTTTGCGCCATTTGTAATAGCTGTTTGGCCACTTGATATTGGGATTTTCAACGCTGGTACAACCTTCCTTGGGGTCTTCCCCGTCACGGACAAGACGTGCAAATACAACCAGACGACCTTCTGAAAATGTGCTGTTGCATGTGGAGAGTGTCAGAATCTGGTCACCATATGTGACATCCACATCCGTCAGGCGAACCGTACGTCTTTTGACTTCGTTCACATAATCATAGAATTTTTCCTCATCAGGGAAATTGAGCGTATTCCAATAATCAAAGGCTGTTTCTGTATTGTCGGCAATGTCTACAATAATCATTCCAAATACTTTATACTGGTATTCCCTGTAATTGGAATTCAGGTAAATAATGGGGTGACTGTCATAGAAATCTTCCTCATTGATATAGCGTTTGAGACTTCCAAACATGGAATAATCATGCATATTATGCCCATAGATAATGAGATTCTGAGAATTGGGTCTTGCTCTTTCGGCTGTTCCCTCTTCTACTACGTCGAAATTTGCACGGTAATCCAAGAAGATAGAACCTGCTTTTTCGGACTGCAAATAGATATTCTTGTCAAGGTAATAATTGTTTGCAGTTTCGGGGTCACGGTGCTGTAATACCGCATAATCAATGGGAGTATCCGGAATATGAATCCAGCCCACGACATCAGGATTGATAGAAAGCAGATTATCAACTGTCGGGAGTTTCAGGAAAAGTTCCTGTGTTTCGCCCTCTTCATTGACCATTGTCGGGGGTTCGGTAGCATCTTCGGGGGATTCCGTTGCAGTAGGATTATAAATATCCGAAACCGCAGTATTCATTTGCTGATTCTTGTAATTGTCATAGAAGTACTTTCCAATTAAACCAATGCAAATGATAAAAATAATCGCAGAGGCAAGGAAAATCAATTTCCGGACAATCTCAAATGCATCGTCCCCCTTCTGTGGAAACAATTCAATGAAACGCTGTCCCAGTGACTTTTTCTTTTTCTTCTTTTTTGTCTTTTTCACAGAAGTTTCTTCAGAATCGGAAGAGGTTTTTTTCTTCTTCACAGGTGCATCACTTTTCTCCTTTTTGGCAGGTTGTGAGGATTTTTTCGATTTTGGGGCGGGCTTGGGCTTTTGCATCGGAACAGGCGGAACGGATGGTTCGTCAATCTGTTCAGGAGCTGGCTCTTCTGAAAAATCCGGAACTGGCTGAGGTTCGGGAACAACTTCGGAAAATGACAATGATTGTGTCCGCTCCTTCTTGGGGATATATTCACGGACAGGAGGTTCTTCCCTGAAATCGTCCACATCCGATTCCAAAGAAACAGGCTCTTCCATGAAAGAAAGCTCATCGGGAATGGTGTCAACTCCTTCATAATCACTGCTGAAAAAGGGGTCATTTTCTGTAAATGATGGTTTTTCTGGTTCGGAAGGTGTCATTTTATCTGAAACAGCCTCTTTGGTTTTCTCTGTGGGGGGAGCGGTAATTTCTTCCTGCTGAACAAGTTCAGGATTGACAGGTGTTTCCGGAACGGGAGAAATTTCTTCCGGTTTCGGGATGTCATGAATGGAAGTGAATGTTTCCGGTTCTTTGAGGGGCTGACTTTGTTCCACAGTTACACCGGAAATGACAGGAACTTTTTCGGGTTGTGGGACAGGTTCAGCAGGTGCAAGCGGTTCAGAAATTTCAAGCTGTCGTTTCAGAAGCTTCATTTGCTCCTGATTTTCACGGTTCTGCTGTTCTTCTTTTTCACGCATGGCGGACTTGATAGCCTTATATTTGTCTTTTGATGAAACCTGCGGAACAGGCTGAAGTTTAACTTGCTGAACAATGGGTTCAGGCGGTGGCGGAGGAGGGTTCAGAATCTGTTGCAGAACCTCTTCATCCGTCAGTGGTTTTTTTTCTTCGGGAGCAGGTTCTTTTTTCTTTGGTAAACCTGCCGGAGTAGAAGCCAGAATTGCAGCAATTTCTGCATCACGGTCTTCCGATAAAATGCTCATAGACCTACCTCCAGTTGATAGTTACTCAAAACCATTTTACAACACCATATCTGTTTTGTCAAGGGACTTATTACAAGATTTTCGGAAAATGTGAACTGATTTGACTACAATTCCTGAAAATTCGTCAGTCTCCACAAAAGAAAATGCTGTTTTTTCACAAATTTTACAGATTCACCCTGAAAACCTTCATTTCCGTGCCGTCGACTGCTTCCTGAATCAGCTCTGCAAAATTTCCCTTTTCCTGTGCTTTTTCGATTTGCTCCAACTGAGGGCGAATTTTCGGGTGACGAGGGGTAAACACAGTACAACAATCTTCATAAGGCTGTACTGAAATGTCAAATGTATCAATCTTTCTTGCAATTTCGATAATTTCCGTCTTGTCCAGACCAATGCACGGACGGAATACCGGAATATGACAAACGGCATCTGTGCAAACCATTGCCTGCATGGTCTGACTTGCCACTTGTCCGACACTTTCGCCGGTAATCAGTGCAACATTATCATCTTTTTTGGCGATTTCCTGCGCTATTATCATCATGAGACGGCGCATCAGGATGGTGAAATATTCTTCGGGGCATCTCAGTTTCAACTGTTCCTGAATCTTCGTAAAGGGCACACAATAGAAACGAATGTCTCCACAATAATCCGTCATTTTCTGACAAAGTTCCTCAACTTTCAGTAATGCACGGTCAGAGGTGTAAGGCGGACTGACAAAATGAATCGCTGAAATATGAATTCCCCTTTTCGCCATCATATATCCGGCAACAGGGCTGTCAATTCCTCCCGACAATAACAGCATTGCTTTTCCACTGCTTCCCAACGGAAGACCGCCAGCCCCTCTGATTTTATCCGCATAAACATAAGCATTCGTATCACGAATATCAGCGATGACGGTAATTTCAGGGTTGTGAACGTCTACAGTCAGATGAGGATAGTTTTCAGCAAGGATTCCGCCAAGTTCACTGCAAATTTCAGGCGATTTCATGGGGAATGTTTTGTCGGCACGTTTCGCCTCCACCTTGAAAGATTTTGCATCTTCCAGCGTTTCACGAAGATATTCAATCGCTTTTGCGGAAACGTCGCTGAAATCCTTTTCACAGACACAGGCTTTGCAGAGGGTTGCAATGCCGAATACTTTTTTCAGACGGTCAATGACTTCATCAGGGAGAATATTTTCTTCCATAGGTTCAATGTAAATTGTTGACTGCGCCCGACTGTAAGAAAATTTTCCCATTGATTTCAGGCGGTACTTGATATTTTTAAATAAAATGTCCTCAAATGTGCCTTTGTTCTGCCCTTTGAGAGCCATTTCACCATATTTGACAAGAATAATTTCTTTCATAATTCAATTCCTTTCAGAAATTTATTTCAATCTTAATTCTGCCATAGCAACATAATGCAGGATGTTAAACGTTTGCGGAACGATACGTTCCAATAATGCCTGATGTTCCCTTTCCCATGTTTTCAAGTCAGATTCTGAGAGAGATGCACCCACTCCCCGACAAGCTTTCATTCTGCCGTTCCATGTTTCACGGGTAAACGGAATTTCAATATCCCATTCTTCGTGATGAATCAGCTCCATGTCTTTCAGAATATGTTCCGGAATGAGTACCGGATGACGGGTTTCCCCTGCTCCGCTCCATTCAGGATTATATTTCAAAACGAGGTTTTCACTTGCGAGGGCGGTTTTATCCTCAAACGGCAGCCATTCCATTTGTAAGATACAGAGCCTTCCCTCTGGCTTGAGAATCCTTTTCAAAATGGGCATCAGCTTTTCAGGGTCGAAATACCAGAAACATTGACAGGCGGTCACAATGTCGAAATGATTTTCAGGAAAATGACATTCTTCCGCTGAAACGGCTTGAAAATCAATCTGCATATTGTTTGTTTTGGCTAAGATTTGCGCCTGTGCAATTTGATTTTCTGCAATGTCAATTCCTGTCCAATGTGCACCATATGAATACATATTTCTAGGGATAACGCCTGTCCCCGTGCCTAAATCGAGAATATTTTGTCTCATTGTGCCAATATTCCTGTGAATGAGCATCTGATAAAATTCTGGTGGGTAAATATCTCTGAATTTTGCATAATCCTGAGAAGTTTTTCCCCAGTCGAAAACATTTCCGTTATCAATGTCGAATTTTTTCATGTGGATACCTCGTTATTTTTTATGAATTAAACTTTTTTGTCCTTCATGAATGGCTTCTGCCAGAATGCGGAGGTCGTGAATGGTTGTTTCCTCTGAAAAGCTTACACGAATTGCACAATCTGCCAGTGTGTCAGGGATTTTATATGCATCCAGTACACCGCTTTGCTTGCCTTTGGAACAAGCTGAACCGCTGGAAACATAAATTTCCTTGCTTTCCAGAAAATGGAGCATGATTTCTGAGCGGATGCCCTTCACGGAAAAATTCACAATGTAGGGCGTTCCCTTTTCACTGCTGTTGATGGTAATATCTTCCATATTGGCAAGCATGGACAGCAATTCCTTTTTCAGCTCCTGCATTTTGGTGAAGCGTTCCTGAATGGTGGGTTGCATGATTTCGACAGCTTTCCCGAATCCGGCAATCAATGGAACGGATTCTGTGCCGGCTCGGATAGCCCTTTCCTGCTTTCCGCCTGTAATGATGGGCTTTAAGCGGATACCTTTGCGGATGTATAAAGCCCCTGTACCCTTTGCACCGTGAATTTTATGCGCACTCATAGAAATTAAGTCCGCTTTGAGTTCATTCGCCTTGACAGGGAATTTCATAAACGCTTGCACAGCATCACAATGCAGAATCACATCAGGGTACTTTCTCTTGACAGCACGAAAAACATCTTTGACCGGTAAAATTCGACCTGTTTCATTTTCCACCATCATCATACTGACAAGAAATGTATTTTCATTGACGGCATTGATGAAATCATCCGCCTGAAATTCGCCGTTCTGGTCAGGGAAAATTCTGGTCACTGTAAATCCCTGTTCCTCCAGTGAGTCAATGGTACTTTTCACGCTTGCGTGTTCAACGGCGGATGTGACAATATGCTTTTTCCGTTTTCCATAGCATTCCCCTGCCCCTCTGATGGCGAGGTTACTGCTTTCGGTTGCGCCAGACGTGAAAAGAATGGTATTCGGCTCGTCACCGATTGCCTGAGCGAGGTTCTTTCTTGCCTGTGTCATGATGAGTTCAGCATCCAATCCGATTTTATGCAGAGATGAAGGATTTCCATAATGTTCCGTGAGACATTCTGTGATAGTGGTAACAACTTCCTCTGCTGGTTTGGTTGTGGCGGCATTATCCAGATAAATTGCCATAGTTTCACTTCTTTCTATGTTAATACAGACTATCTTCTATTATAACACATTTTCAGATGTATTTCCAGTCTTTTTTAAAAAAAATCATTTTTTTAAAAAAATTTTTCAAAAACACTTGACAAATGAATTTCGTTGTGATATAATAGATACTGTTGGAAATCACAACAGTGAAAAATGCGGATATGGCGGAATTGGCAGACGCGCTAGCTTCAGGTGCTAGTCTTCGCAAGAAGGTGAAGGTTCAAGTCCTTTTATCCGCACCACTTCCCTTTTGTGAGATTCAGTTTTATAGAATGTATGCGGATATGGCGGAATTGGCAGACGCGCTAGCTTCAGGTGCTAGTCCTCGCAAGGGGGTGAAGGTTCAAGTCCTTTTATCCGCACCATTGGTGTTCGCTTTGTTGGAGGCTTTTTTAGGGAAGTTGTCAGGTTTTTATAAAAGTCTGACAACTTTTCTTTTTTTCTTGCTTTTTCTCTGGAATTGTGCTATAATATCACAATAGAACAAAAGAAAGAAGTGATTTTATGAATCGTCAGAACGCTTTGTATGTGATGCTTGGCATTGTGGTGCTTGGTGTGTGTGGCTTTGCATCATGCGGAAAAAAAAATAAGCCCTCCCCCGACTCGCAGGAAACGACTGCTGTCATTGTTTCCACCGCTCCGGAAGAAACCAAAAAGCCTTCTCAAACTGTCCGCCTTGGTCAGAAATCAGCTCCCACAACGACTGCACCCATTCAGACCACTGCCGTCACCACCGCCACCATTGTATTGACAGAGACTGCCACGACTGCCGGAACGGAAACTGAATTCGTGGGAATTCCCGATGAAAATGAAGTAATCGACATCGGCGACCCTTACGAACTCCCTCCGAACCCTGAGCCGGTTCGGGAAATTGTTGTCAATCCCCTGAAAAGTCCCGAATACTGGAAAAGTACATTGTCCGGTGATGCGCTGGCATTGTATGATACGCTTTATACGGCATTCATGAATTATGAAACGCTCTTCCCCATCAATGTTGACCCGCAGGAAGTAGATATTATCAAAATCGCAGACTATGTATTTGAAGACCATCCAGAAATTTTCTGGTATGAATATGAATGCCAGTGGTATCCCCTGACCCTTTCTTTCGGACACGTTGACCCCGAAGCAAGACGGGAAAATATGTTCAAAATTGAACTGCAAAATAAATTTTCCGTTGAACAACTCGGAAATGCTCGTGCTGAATTAGAGCGTAAAGTGGCTGAAATTCTCTCCTACATTCCAGATGGTGCAACTCCGGATGATAAAGTATTGTATATTCATGATTATTTGGTGAAATATGCGATTGCTGTGGAGCATCCGGAAATTTATTATAATGCTTATGATTGTCTGGTAAACCGTGAGACCATGTGCAACGGCTATACAAAAGCCTTTACCCTGCTGATGAATCAACTTGATGTTCAGTCCGGACAGGTTTTAGGCGGAAGCTGGCCTGACGATTATCATACATGGAATTATGTATTACTGGATGGAAATTATTATTGGATTGATGTTACATGGGATGATTCTGTATTATATGAAGCACTTCCGGCGGATTTTGTCAATCATAATTATTACTGCATCACAGATGAACAGCTCCTCCGGAATCATACAATTGACTACGAAAACAGTATATTCATTCCGCAGTGTGTCGCTACGGACAGGAATTATTTCAGAACACATGGAACATTTCTTGAAACATATCATTTTGACGACTTCAATCAAGTATCCAAAGAACAGGCTGTTCAGGATTGTATTCAAGTGCAGTTCAGCTCCGTGGAGCAGTTAAATCTTGCCGTGAATGATTTGTTCATGCAGAATGGTGTTGCAGAACTGGATTTTGTGAAGGGGAAAAATACCTACTGGCGTTATGCAAATGAAGACACCCTTACAATGATTATTTATCCTTATAAAAAGTAAATGAAAGAAGATGAAACTATGTCTCTGCGATATGATGGGATTTATTACTGTAAGGGATGGGAAGAGAACGATTTTTTCCGCTTTTATCCGGATGGTACTTTTG
>DGHF01000091.1 GCA_002392545.1 Ruminococcus sp. UBA3855 | reverse complement strand
TGTGCCGAAATTGAAAATATCTCCATCCTCACGCATCAGGACAGCGGTTTGATAATCAGCATCACGGAGTTCCGCATAACTGCTGTCAGCAATGAGATACTGATTTTCAGTGAATGTTAGAACGCCCTTTCCGGAAGTTCTGGTTTCCTCCCAAGTCGGCGCACCAATAGAAACACCATAAGTCGAAGTATAGGTATCATTAGCGATATGGGAGCTGTCGGAATCGAATTCCAGCCCAGCCATCTGACCATCCTTGTAAGGTCTGCTTTGCACATAGGCATCCGGACTAGTCCAGCCGAAAACAGTACCATTTGTGATAGTTCTGCTGGAATCGTCATAGTAATCGCCGTCAGCAATTGCCTGCCCATTTGCAGAACCCTTTGCCAATCCATAAGTAACGCCCTTGATAGTCGCATCACCGGAAACCTTGTAATCATTGAACACGAGACCGCTTTCAATGACTCTAGCATTATCGGAAACAACAGAATTTCCCATCACTCCAGCATAATCGCTAACAATGGCATTATCCTTGACAGTAGCATTTTCAGCTACAACCGCATGACCATTGACAACAGCATTACCGGAAACATTAGCCGAACCGGTAACAATTGCATAATCGTCAATTCTGGCATTGCCTGTGACAGTCGCCCAGCCGAGAACCTTAGCATTTTTCCCGACATAGACGGAGTCGTCAACATGAGCCGTAGAAGCGACGAAACCACCGCCGTTACTATGGTAACTACCCTGCGCCATTCCGCCTTCATTCATGGTCTGTTTGATTTCTGCGCCCTCAATGGTAACAGCGTAGGGATAACGTGTTTTTCCTAAGAACGGGCGATTATTCTCGTCAAATTCGCCTTCACCGTAAGCCCACGGTACGCCGTTTTCCTGCCAAGTATCAGAATCAGGAGTAGCCGTTACAACAAGAAATACAGCATCAGCAACACCAGCGTTAATGCTGATAGTTTCGCCAGCCTTCCCCAAATCGGAATATCTGGTAGTACCATTACTTTCGGCAACAAGACAAGCTCTCCAGTCTGCGCCCTTGACATCAGTCAGCCCTTCCAGAGTTACGGAAATATCAGCACCATTATCCCATGAACCGCCGGAAGCAGTCAGCGGAATGATATTGACACCGAACTGTTGAGGAGCACGTTCCGTAGGAACAGTGTAATAGTTATCTTTGTCGGTAGTCTTTTCGAGGAGGGTATAAATTTCGCCCCAATTCCATTCGCCAGCGTTCAGAAGTTCCGTCTGTCGTTTCTGGTAGGCATTTTTCTGAGCGAAATCAAGCGTTGCAAGACGTGCAGCATATTTGCCGAGGGTTTCTTTCATATCAGCATTGCCCAAGCGTTCAATTTCCTTGTAGGGATATTCATTAGGCTGTCCCTGTTGCATAAGGGTTTTCATGAAATCTTTCCCATAGTTGCCGAGATTATCAGGGTTTTCGGTGAGATACTGCAAGAAAGCCCAAGAAGCATAGTTATCACGTCCGAGAATGGGAGTGAAGCAGAGGTTCTTCATATAGGTTTCGAAATAGTCAGTTGTGCCTGTAATATTCGCCCACTGCTGATAGTAGTCAGAATACAGGAACTGTTCTCTGTACCAGTTGGCGATAGCCTCCCACCAAGACTGCACATATTTATTGTCATTCCATCCATACTGATGCGCCGTGACAACATGCCCGAATTCATGAGGCAGTACCCATGAAGGATTAGGGCTGTTATTCATAGCCCCGACACAGCAGAACATAAAAGCATAACCTTCACGGTCATAGCCCATATAAGCCCAGTCAGTGGGAATTTCTGCGCCGTCCTCGCCTTTTAATCCGGTGTTATGGATATAGAAATTGACCTTATATTCATTGCCGTCACGAAAATATTCATTGACAGATTGTGTGGGCGGATTCATAGAAAGGTCATTCATGTAGACATCCCAGCAAGCTTCCAGATTTTTGGCATTTTCCTGCAAAAAGCTTTCAGTGACCTGTGCACTGTCGCCGGAATTGCCCCAGTAAAACTTGAAATGTTCAGACTCCCAAGTGTTGACACCATCCATTTGAATGTGAACATTTCTGGTTTTGAGTTCGCTGGCCTGTGCCTGAACGGTCTGTGCATTGGAAACTTCCAGCGCATTGGCTGGTAAAATCCCCATAGTCCCGAAACTTAACACAACCGCACAAACCCCAGCTGTGAAACGTTTCCAATTTTTCCTCATCATCATCATTCTCCTTGTAAAGTGTATTTGTTTACAATCGTTCTCTTTTAACAAAATGATAACATATTTTTTTCAATTTGTCAATAGACTTTGTGAAAAAAGTATATATTATTACAAATTGTATATTATAAAAATAAAAAATCCGCAGGGGTGCTCCGCACTCCTGCGAAATTTAAACATACAGTATAATCAAGCACAATTATTTCTTAACTTTCATGACATTGTCTGATTTCATAGGGACAGTAATTCTGGAAACACGGTCAGTTGTTTTAGGGATGAAATGCAGTTCAATGTCAGTATAGCTTGCATCGACTTCACAAGCAATATAGCCGTCACAGCTTTTTCCGGCTTCAAGCTGTTCATTAAGGGGCTGAACGTCGTAAAAATCATACAATTCTTTCATAACAGGAATTGTACAGCATTCATCTGCTTCATAATAAGTACCATTGACAGTCAAAGTGAAGTTATTGAGGTAACTAACAGTAATGCTTTCACTGGTTGTATTGTCAATTTTGACATGGAAAAACATGGCTTTTTTTCCGCTTTTCATAGTAATATCAGGGTCTTCAGCGGAAAGAACAGTCAAAGTCATATTTCCGTAGCTAGCAGATTCACCCAAATCAACAGTCACCTCGTCATAAGTAGTAACAGTAGTTGAAACAGGGGATTTATCAAGAGTTCTTTCATTTCCGCTGCATCCGACAGCAGTCAGAAAAGTCAATGCCAGAACGGCACAAAGCATCTTTTTCAAATTCATAAGTCCTATCGTCCCGAAAAAGGAACGCTCCTTTCTTTGAGTCTCTCTCTATTATAGCACACTTTTCAGAAGATTGCAAGAGAAATTTATTTTCCTTTTCGAATTCTCAGTTCCCTGAAAAAATCGGAAAGAATCTGACTGCAATCATCTTTAAGAATGCCCCTTGTGACAATGGGTTTATAATTATACGGCAGTTCAAACATCTGTTGAACGGAGCACACCGCCCCGCTTTTGGGGTCAGATGCGCCGAAATAGAGTTCATCAATGCGAGCCTGAATAATCGCCCCACTGCACATGGGGCAGGGTTCTAACGTGACATACATTGCACAATCTGGCAACCGCCAACCGCCCAAATTTCGGCAGGCTTCATCAATCGCCATCAATTCAGCATGAGCAAGGGCATGTTTAGCGGTTTCTCTTTGGTTGTAACCTTCTCCGACGATTTCACCGGAACATCTGCGGACAATCACCGCCCCAACAGGGACTTCCCCCATTTCGAAGGCTTTTCGGGCGAGAGCAAGCGCATGTTGCATATAAAATTCATGTTCCATAATGACCTCTATTCCAGCATCGTTGTAATGACGAACAAAAGCACACAGCAAATCACATAAATCACCATAGGCATTGCCGTGAAGAAAGCGGTTGCCTGTTCCCAAGTATTGAGGTATGTATAATTCCAAGTGATTTCGTCCTGTCTGAGCCGTCTGGTAATGAGCAGATAAATTCCGGTTGCAGTCCCGATAATGCACGGCAGGAGCACCGCAAACCACCACTGTGAAGAATAAGTTCCTCCTGATACTTCAATGTAAGAAAGTGTGAACATATAAATTTCGTGTACAATCCGGAGAAACACCGCCGTCATGAAACTACCGCTTTTCACCACGAAATAAGAAATTGTGATAGTGATTAACCCTATCCGGATACCGTCTTGCAGATTATGCGTCATCAAAGCGGATAATATGCCAACCGTTCCGATAGCGAACGAATCCCCGAACTGTCGCAGTACCTGAAACATACATCCATGCAGTAACAATTCCGCCACAAACGGAATAATCAGAACCATAAACAGAACATAATTGACCATTTTCTGTGTATCAAGACCAGTTGCATCAGAAATGACCCTGTATTTTTCCAGTTCCGCCGATTTCGGAACGCAGAACATCCCCATTCCCACGCTCAGAAACATAATCAGCGCAATGCCCGAAAGTAATTTTTTCGGATACATAATTTTCAACGGTGTTCCCACCTTTGCCGGAACTCTCAGTGCAATCAATAAAACCAATGTCGGAACAAGATATTTCAACAAGTTCACCAATGCAGTCAACCCAAATACCGCCTGTTCATCTCCAAAAAAACGACTGCTTCCTGAATAAATAAATTCTATCCGGATTCCGGATTTTTCCAGAACAAGCACAAACAGCTTGTCAAACAAATTTTCCACCAGCAGAAAAAGCATCAAGGCGCATCCAATCAGCGAACCGATTCTTCTCAGTACAGTTTGTTCCGCCTGTGCCGGAGTCTGATTCACAACCGCCTGATTTTCTGAAAATGCGCTTTCCTTTGTGTTTCTGGTAAACCGGAACGCATAGCGGTTATTTTTCTTTCTCCTCCATTCACGATAAGCAGCCTGATACCGTTCAGTTTGGCACGGACAGCGGAATTCCTCTACCACATCTATCATATCCTGCATATCTTGTCCCCTCCTTTCTGTCGAATTTATCAGGTTTGACTAATAACTTGTCTACCTTCTATTATACCATATCCATGAAACAGATGTACAGAATATTCCGGAATTTTTTATAAAGAAATTGTAAACAAAAATAATATATTTTATGAACAGGTAATTTTTGAATTATACAATTTGTATATTGAGAAGAAAATTCAATTTTTGTATATAATTGGCGATATTTTACAAAAAAGGTAACAAATTCACAAAAAAGTCATTGACGAAAAAATTTTTTTGTGATATAATGAACACATAGTACAATTTCAGGTGTGATATACTGGAAATCAGTCCAGTGAAAGGTGTACGTCCTGTAATTTGAAAACAAGTTACCAACATTTTACATTTTGGAGGCGGATGCTTTATGAAAAGTATCAGAAAAAAAGTGGCAGCATTGGTGGCATCCATGCTTATGTTTTCATCACTTCCCATTGTTCCCGTATCTGCGGAAGACCCACAGATTGCGTTAAGAATCGCCCGTGTAGAACTTTCCCCCGAAGAGGTGTCAGCTCTTCCCCCCTACGGAAATTTTGAGGAAAAAATCGAAAACACCCGAAGAGAAATCAACGATATTCAGGCAGAAATTGACGAGGGCAATCTGTCACCGGAAGACACAGAGAAAAAGAAAAATGACATCCGTAATAAAGAAAATGACATTGCTGGATGGGAAGCAGAAATGAAAGCCCCTGAAAATCAGAGGGTAATCCCCATCACACTACAAATCAGCGGAAACGGAGGCGGTTTCATTGCTTCTGAATTCGGAATCAATTATGATGCTCGTCTGGAACTGCGTGATATTCAGAATGACAATGTCGGTGACGCATTCCAGCACACCTGCAACGAGGATGAGCACCTTATCTGGTTCAGTGGTTCAAGTGCAATGAGCAGTGAAGTCGCCAGCCGTGACAATGCCCGAGTGATGACCCTGTATTTTCAAGTCCCCGAAAATTATAACGCCAACGACCAGTATAATATTTCCTTTGAATGGGAAGGGCACGACCGCTCTGCTTTCTGGTACACTGACCAGTACGAAAATAATATTGATTCCGTCAAGAGTAATTCTCATAATGGTTTGATTCGTCTTCCCACACAGGAAAGCCCGAAACTGAATCAATCTCAGATTGAAATGAACCAGAATGATACATTCCAGATGGAATTGCTTAATTCCTCCGGAAACTGTTTCTGGTATTCCGATAATGAAAGTGTCGCAACCGTTTCGCAAGAAGGACTGCTCCAGAGCCTGAAAGCCGGCGTTGCAACAATTTATTGTATCACCAGCTCCGGACAAACTCTTTCCTGTGATGTTACAGTCACAACCTACTATTACTATACTTTGCAGTTTAATGACAATATTCCCATCACAATCAATTCCAAGTCACAGATTGTATACATTGCCTATCCGGATTCTGTTTCTCAGGCAGAATGGAATTCCTCCCCCTCAGGCATTGTCTCCATTGATGATGACAGCGGAAGAGTCAGACCCCTGAAAAACGGCACTGCCATAATTATGGGACAATATAACGGTGTTACCATGATGAAACGTGTGATTGTGGATTGTGAAGAATTCAAGGTTTCTGAAGAACCAACCCCAGAACCCACTACTGAACCTGAGCCAACACCCGAACCCACTACTGAGCCTGAACCAACACCCGAACCCACCACCGAACCTGAACCGCCTACAGAAACCACAGAAGAACCCCCTGT
The DNA here is from genome assembly GCA_002392545.1 of Ruminococcus sp. UBA3855. Lineage (GTDB taxonomy): Bacteria > Bacillota > Clostridia > Oscillospirales > Ruminococcaceae > UBA3855. The sequence goes on along the minus strand of DGHF01000091.1, from coordinate 27,883 downwards.
TTTCGTTACTTGCGGAGACATTGACGGCAACAATAATACCAATATTGCAGATGTAATCTCCCTCAATCAGGGATTATTAGGAATATCTGAACTGGATAAAGTACAGTGTATTGCAGCAGATGTTTATGCAGATGGAATTCTCAATGACAGAGATTCCATGACCCTCCTCAAGCATCTTGTCAACATTGTTCCCATAATTCCAGTCATTCCGGAATAGCCCCGTTGAAACCCCAACAAGCACCTGACGTACTGACAGGTGCTTGTTTTTTGTCTGTTATTTTGTATTCTTGACATTCCACCGAAATGAACAATATTTAGAAGCTTTGCTGATATCGAACATATTATTTGTCAGAATCCTTGTAAAATCCAGAAAGCGGTAATTGACCTTCATCTCCTTATTGTCAATTAACTGCTTTATCATGTTAAGGCTGGTATTAGGGGGATTTCGTTGGAGCACAACTCCGATTCTGTGATTGGCTTTCATGTATTCGATAATTTCAGAAGCCATTGTCAGGTGTTTGTCAGCCATGTTATAAATCCCATTATAACTTTGGTCTTCCGCAGCCTGTACAAACGTCAGAAGAAAATCAACAAGATTATGTACACAGCACATATGAAAGCCATATTCACCGGTACGGTACACAAATTTCGTACCATCTTTCGGGTCGGTAATTTTCGCCTCCAGATTTCCGGCGAAATCCTTTGTATATACCGGAGCGACACGAACAATGGCGAGCACCATTTCATGAGCTTTTCCGATGTCTTTTATCATCGTCTGTTCCGCATCATATTTGAGTTTAGAATAATTGGTAACAGGCTTACAATAATCATCTTCCCGAAGAGGTTCACGGGTTTTAGGCATCTGATAAACTTGTGTTGTACTGATGAGAATAAACTGCTTGACATCGTGTGCAATGGCATAACGATAAATAAACGAATCACAGGACGCACTTTCCCTGATATTGGAATCTGTGATAATATGCCCGAAATCATTATCTGCCGTACACGCAAGATGAATGACCGTATCAATCTGATGGTTCATAAAAACATCTGCATAAGCATTTTTATCGGAAGGCTTCGCCTGATAAAATTTATAATTTTCCTTGCTTGCATTGTAATCGCTGGACTGTCTGTCCACAGCGATAACCTTAAACCCCTTTTTCAAAAATCCCGAACAAACATAGTCCCCAATCAAACCGCATCCGCCTGTCACTAAAACTTTTTTCATCCACGTTCGCCTCCTTGTGACCGATTTTAATAGTATCCATAGTAAAGTATATCATGTTTTGTCAATGGATTCAAGTATATTTTGTGACATAGTTAAAGAACCGAATTAACTGTTGTTTGCTTCGTCAATCATAGTCTGTACAGGGTCTTTGAGTGCACCGAGGGTTTCATTCCACTGAATTCCCTTGCCAGATGCACGAATACCTGTACCGCTGTCATCAATCAGGCTTGCGAGGTCAGTTGTAATGCCGTTTTTGAAATCAATGACAGGATTTTCCATAGCAAGTTCATCCATTTCATTTTTCATTTCAATCATTTCTTCTGACCAGCCATAATCATCAATGAATTGCTGGTCAGCGATTTCCCGAATATCCTCATTCAAAAGGGTAAGCCGTTTACAGTCGAGGAATTTTGCAACACCCTCCGGATTTCCGCCACCCTTGACGAAACAATAAGAATTCATATTAGCAGGGATGTAATACTCGTCGGAATCGGGGTCTTTCGGCATAGGCACAAACATGCAGTTATCACCGAACACGACCTTCCAGCCACTTCTCTGACCTTTGAGATTGATTTCATCTGCAACACCGTAAAGCTTCCAAAGTCCGACAGGATAGAAAATTTCCTTTCCCTCTCCGATATATTCCGGCTTGTCAGACCAGCCGAAGTCACCCACACCAATAGCAATGCAGTCTTTATTATACAAATCATACATGAAATTCTGAACACGTTCAATATTGCCATCAGTCAGATTGCTGACAAGCTGACCATCTTTCAGCCCGATATACGGAACGCCGACTGTCGCAGAAAGACCGGATTCAAACCACCAGCCGTCAAGACCATATTTTTGTTCCTCAACATTGACAAAGGAAGTAAGCATTTCCTCGAAAATATCCCAGTCCCACTTGTCTTTTTTGAAGAGTTCGGCAGGGTCATCAAAACCAAGTTCCTCAATCGTATCACGGTTATACAGCACAGCGCAGTTATCGCCGGTCATCTGAACAACCGCCATATAGTGTTCACCTTTCCAAGCGACAGAATCGTTAATATCCTTGACATCCTTCCAAAGTTCGCTGTCGAGGTCAATATACTGGTCATAGGGGACAAACATTCCACGGATTGCACCCTTTGGAAAAGCATCGAAATTTCCGGCATAGAAGAAATCAATCCCCTCATCAGAATTGATATAGTTGGTCAGTTGGTCATATCTCTGGTCATAAACACACTGATAATATTTAATTTCACCGCCGTAGCGTTCCTGAAAGATAGCGAGGTCAGTGGGAGTGGATGCACCGTTGCTTGCATTGATATCCCAGTCAGAGAGCCATTTAATAGTTTTATTTTCAAGTTCTCCGGTTAAACGTTCATCAGCGGAAGCAAGATTAGCAATTTCCTCACGGGTTTTGGAATCCAAATCTTTGGCAGCGAATTCAGGTTCTGAACTGCTTGCAGCAGAACTTCCGGCAGTTCCGCCGGATTCACCCGAACCGCCACACCCGACAGCCCCCAGACAAATCAAACTTGCAAGAATTGCCGTCAATACGAGTTTGGTTTTTCTCATGAATATTCATCTCCTGATTGTAAAATTATTCTGTCACATGTTCGAGTGCATGGTAGAAAATAGTTTTCACATGTGAATCAGCGAGGGAATAGAAAATAGTCTTTCCCTCTCTCCGGCTTTTGACAAGCCGACCTTGTTTGAGAATTCTGAGCTGATGAGAAATTGCAGAAGCGGACATTTCCAGCCGTTGGGCAATATCATTTACGCACAATTCCTTGTCAAGCAGTTCATACAGAATCCCGACTCTTGTTTCGTCCCCGAACAGCCCCAGTAAATTGGCAATGGCATAAAAAACATCCGATTGAGGCATTTTCTGCATCAATTCGCCGATTTGTTTCATATTGTCATCATGTTCATTATGCAGATGCTGTTCCATGGGATTCATCCTTTCCGTGCATTCATTTCATCAATTTTATTATATCATACGTTCTGTAAAATGTCAATACCATTTTACCGAAACTTAATATTTCAGAAATATCGTTATTTTTTCAACCTCTTGCAGACTTCGGCATCAGGCGAAACATATACAGTTTGTTGATTGGTAAATATGACCATACCGAACCTTGCGCCGTTGGGCTTTTTGACGAATTTCACCTTTGTGAAGTCCACAGGGACGTTAGAAGAATCTCTTGCTTTGGAGTGATAAGCCGCCAGCATAGCCGCCTCACGGATAGCAATTTCAGAGGGTTCTTGTCCGTCAGTCACGAGAATGACATGAGAACCGGCGATATTTTGAGTATGAAGCCAAATATCGAGTTTTCCAGCCTGTTTCAGTGTCAGCTGGTCATTTTGGCGGTTATTTCGTCCTACGAGGATGGGGAAGCCGTCAGAGGATTCATAAAGCATAGGTGGCAATTGTTTGGGAGGTTTTTGTTTCTGATTTTTACTGCGGATATAGCCCTGTTGAGAGAGTTCATCACGCAGAATGAGCAAATCTGCTTCAGTTTCGGCACGGCTGAGAACATCAAACACACTTTCCAGATAGACAAGTTCCTCTTCTCCCTGCTGAATCTGAACGGACAATTTTTCTTTTGCGGTGACAGCCTTCCGGTACAAAGTATAATAACGCTGTGCATTTTGAGAGGGAGTCAGATTGATTTGTAGCGGAATGGTAACTTCGGCACAAGATTCATCATAGAAATTTTCGAGGACAGCAACAGCATCCCCTTTTTGTAGTCGGTAGAGATTGGCAGAGAGCAAATCACCATACAGTTTATTTTGTTCCATCTTGTCAGATTCGAGCAATTCCGAACGCTGGTTATCGATTTTCCGGCGGACACGTTCCATTCTGTTCATGATAAGGCGGAACAAATCATTAGCCCGTTGTTTCATTCTGGCTTTCAGGTCACGCTGTGCATAAAATTCATCAAGAACAGCACTGGCGGAAGGCATAGGGCGCACAAGCATAAAAGCCCCGTACTGTTCCGGACGGAGGAAGCAATAATCTTTCAAATTTCCGTCAGGGGTCTGCAAAATATGGAATTGACAGGTATCTTCCTTGAGCATCTTGGCGGTTTTATGAATGATATATAGCAATCTGTCCTGATGATTTTGAGTCATGCTGTGACTGCGCACGCCGTCCCTGTCGGTATAATAAGCCCATTCTCTTGCAAGCAGAGGAGAAACCCCCTCAAAAAGACTGACAATGGCTTTATCGAGGTTAGCGTCCGGAGCGAGAACCAATGCATTCAGAATAGTATCATCATCAGTTTCGAGAAAATTCAATCTGCGACCACGAGGGGGCATTTCATAGGGGAAACCAGTTAAAAGCACCCTGTCTCTGGTGACATCGGCATTTCGTTTGAGACTGTCAATAATTTTCTGATTCTGGTCAACGAGAATCAAATTGGAATACCGCCCCATGACCTCACAAGCAAGGGTAAGCCGAACCAAATCGCCGAGTTCGTTCATGCATTCGAAATCCAGAAACAGCACTCTTTCCAGCCCCTCTTGACGAATGTCAAGGAGTTTCGCACCGCCCAGATGTTTCCGCAACAGCATACAGAACATAGGCGGAGCGGGCGGATTATCAATCGAAATATTTGTCAAATGAATTCTTGCGCTGTCCCCTGCGGTACTGATTAAGACCTTGAAACCGCCGTCACGGGAGCGGAAATGCAGAATAACTTCCTCTTTAGAAGGCTGATGAATTCTGTCAATCCTTGCGCCTTTGAGAAATTCAAGTTCATGTTTGATTGTATGAAGATATGCGCCGTCAAATGCCATTTTTATAGTCTCCTTTCGGGGTGTCTGTATCATTTTCGATTGTAGGAATACAGGGCGAAAAATCCGTATCTATTTTGAATGTACAGTTTCCTTTTTTGAATACATATACCTGAAACTGATTGTAATATAGTTTATCTTCATCATCCCGAAGATAGATTATCCCAAAACTCCCAGTTGCAATTTTTGAGATATTCTGATATATTTCAATGATGTTATCAACTTCTTTTGTACGGTGATTCGAAAAAAAAGCAGTATTGATATACGGAATGCCGTTCATGTACTGCAAATCAATCCCACAATTACTATTGAAAATAATCTCCTTAACCTTCAGTATAATGCTGTCAAGTTCTTCCTGTGAAAATAAATCTTCATCCCTGAACGTTTCCGAAACAGAAAGCCACCCATGCAATTCAATCATAATTACCTCACTTTCTGATAAACCAGCACTTCAAAAGCGGTTTCTGTTGTCAGGGAATCGAGAGCGAAAAGCCGTTCTTTTTCTTTCGGGCTGGTACGGTAGGCGTAGGGAGTCATTTCGAAAAGTGCTTGAATATCCTCATGATTATCTAAGGAAATATATTTTTGGCACTCATATTTCTTGACAAATTGAAAGCCGTCAAGGGAATAATCCTTGACTTGATTTTCATAGGGCTTGTCATAAACCGCCTGTTTGAGTTCCCAGAGATGTTTTGCGGAAGGAATCGCCATCACGAAAAAACCGTCCTGTCTGAGAACTCTCTGAAATTCCTCACCGCAATACGGCGCAAAGATACTGACCACCATATCACAGCTTTCATCCAGCACAGGCAGATGAAACACGCTAGCCACAGCGTAATTGATAAGGGAATCAGCACGGGAAGCATAATTAGAAGCCGTTTTTGAAATATCCACCCCGTAAAAATTCGCAGAAACTCCCTGTTTTTCGAGGTGCATTCTCATCCCCTTAGTATAATACCCCTCACCGCATCCGGCATCAAGCAAAGTGCCATTTTCAGGAAAATATGCATCAAGAGCCTGACAGAGGGTATCCAGTAAATGGGAATAATAGCCTTTCTGGAGAAATTGCCGTCTAGCCTGAACCATTTCGGGATTATCGCCGGAATTTCCGGCATTTTTGCGGTTAGGGGGAAGCAGGTAAACCGCTCCCCTTCTGGCACGGTCAAAATTATGATGATTTTCGCATTGCAGGGAAAGAGCATCATTTTTGAAGAGCATTTTTCCGCATACCGGACACATCCAGATAGTTTCAAGTAAATCAAACATAAGAAACAGGGTCTCCCTCTTTAGATTCAAACACCTGCAAATCAGGGAAAGCGATTTTCAATTTTTTAGCAACATATTTGACCATGACAATTTCAGTATGATAATGACCGCAGTCAATGAGACCAAGCCCCAGTTCTTCAGCCTTATACCATCTGTCATGTTTCACATCACCAGTCAGAAGGGCATCACATTTACCAGCGACTTCCTCCAGCATAGATGCACCCGAACCGGAACAGATACCCAGCCTGACAATATGTTCAATATTTTCGTCCCATTTGGAACAGCGCACCATTTCACAATGAAGGGCTTTTTTGGAAGCCTTAGCAATTTCAAGGGTAGAAGTTGCCTTTGTGAGTGTAACAATGCGCCCGCATCCGTCATCATCCAGCAATTCAGTATTTTTAGAAAAGTCCATCACATTCCAGAGCTTTTCAACAAGAATATCATTGATACCGCCTTCCGCAATGTCTAACGGAGTATGACAGCAAATTCCGGCAATGCCGTTTTTCGCCATTTCGTAAACGATACTGTGACAGGGTAAACTTTTCATAGGGGAAAAGATAATAGGATGATGGGAAACAATCACTTCACATCCCAATTCTCTGGCACGTTCGACAGCCGAAAGGGAAATATCCAGCGACACCAGAATTTTGCTGACCGTCTGCGAAGGTGAACCGACCAGCAAGCCGGAATTATCCCATTTTTCCTGCGTTCCGAACGGTGCGAAGCCGTCAATACAATCATAAATATCTTTCACATGAATACTCATTGTTTTGGTTGACCCTCCTTCAATAGTTCTGCGGTTTCCGCCAATAATCCGGAAATTTCCCAATCAATTGAACAATTTTTATGAAGCAATTGTTTCCGGAGTCTCTCAGATTGTCTCACAATATAAGCATACCCCTCCTCCGTGGAGAAATCGGCTTTCCCGAACCAGCATTCTTTCACACTGGGAGCATGAACAACACCGGTTTTTCTTGCACACATAATCACATAAATAAATTTCCCGTCCCTGACAAAAGTTTCCTGAGCAATGTCGAAACCATTCAGATACAGCCATTCTCTGAGCGTTTCGGCTTTGGTCATAGGCTGAAAAATCAATTGCATATCCTCCAGCGGAAAGGGACAGTTTTCGAGAATATGAATAATGGTCTCACCGCCCATCCCAGCAATAACAATATCCGTCAGACCCTCCGGCGGAACTTGCTTGAGACCGTCAGAAAGAATGGTATGGATGATACCACCGAGACCATGAGCGGAAATCGTACGTTCCGCCGACTGTAAAGGTTTAGGGACAATATCGGAAGCAATCGCAGTTTCAGCAATTCCTTTTTCGATTAAATATACAGGCAGTTGTGCATGGTCAGTCCCCACATCACAGACATGTGCATTTTGGCGGACGAAATTTGCACATGCCAAAAGTCTTTGATTCAGCATAATCCTCCTATAAAAACAGGACTGTGAATGATTTCACAGCCCTGACATGTTTCAAGTTCCGTACCCTGTCGGCGGAATCAGGCATTTTCGCCCTCCGCCTTCTGGAAAGCAGTATTCAGAGCATTGACAAGCTCATCTGCATCAACTCCATGAACCATGCAAGCTTCCTCTACGGTTTCCATCTGAGAAGACGGACAGCCGAGGCAGTGCATCCCGATTCCAAGGAAAAACGGAGCAGCGATTTCCAGATTTTCACCAAGGATTTCCCCGATAAGCATATCTTTTGTAATAACCATAACAAACCCCTTTTCAGGTGCGACGAGGAAAGCACAGCAAAGCCGTACCTTCCGCCGTCAATAAAAAATTATTCCTCACGCATTTTAGCGAAACATCCACTGCAATACACAGGTCTGTCACCGCTGGGCTGGAACGGCACACGAGCTTCACCGCCGCAGCTTGCGCAAACAGCAGTAAACATTTCTCTGGGAGCTCTTCCGCCCTGATTACGCTTTCTTGCATCACGGCAGGACTTGCATCTCTGCGGCTCATTGGTAAAGCCCTTTTCAGCATAGAAAGCCTGTTCGCCGGCAGTAAATGTAAATTCATTGCCACAGTCCTTACAAACTAATGTCTTGTCTTCGTACATGATAAATTACCTCACTTTGGTTTTTTTGTTTCGGACTACAGACGGAATGAAACGAACGTACAAAACCAGTTACCGCCTGCACAGGCAATAAATAAAATGATGTCACGATGTAATTCATTAAGCTATAAGCCCTTTTTTTATCGCATCCATGCCGACGGCACGGAATACAAACTTTTTCATTCTGTGGAGCTTTCCTCACGGGGAACGCTCCGCATTTTCCGGCGGATTCTCTGCATGGCATTATCCACCGATTTTTCAGAAATGCCGAGTTTCCTTGCAGTTTCCGCATAAGTTGCGCCCTCCACAATCAATTCCAGAACTTGCCATTCCTTATCAGAAAGCAGTTCCATGACCTGTTTCCGGAATAGAATTCCCTGTTCTTTTTCGAGGAAGATACTTTCAGGAGTGACCTCATCAATAAAATCAGCACTCTGATACTCTTCAAGATTTTCGACAGGTTCGGGATTTTTCCGGTTTTTTAAGAGGACGTTCTTCATTCGGTTCTGAATACAGACCTGAGCGAATGAAGAAAATTTTGTCCCTTTTTCGGGGGAATATTGAGGGATGGCATACAAAAGAGCAATCAGCCCTTCCTGAACAAGGTCATCCGCATCCGCACCGCTTGCATAGTGGAAAGCATAATATTGAATCAACCGCAAATATCTTGAAAGCAGAATTCCTTCCGCCTCCATAGAATCTTTGGCAAGCACCGCCAATTCCTCATCAGAATGCCAATCAGACATGAACAGCCTTTCTTTGATAAGTTGCCCGACCCTGCGAGAAAATATCTCCGCCCTGCGCATCATTGCAGACAATCAGCGGAAAATCCTCAACATACAGCCGTTTCACGCTTTCACAGCCCAAATCTTCGAAAGCAATCACTTCCAGACTTTTGATACAACGGGCAGCCAGTGCGCCAGCCCCCCCGACTGCACAGAGATACACAGCATGATTTCTCACAATGGCATCACGGACAGCCTGAGAGCGTTCACCCTTTCCAATCATTCCGGCAAGACCGAGGTCAAGCATCCGAGGGGTGTAAACGTCCATCCGACCGGAAGTCGTAGGACCGCAAGCCCCGACAGGCTTTTCAGGGGGTGCAGGGGTAGGGCCTGCATAATAAATAACAGCTCCCTCCAGAGGAAATGGCAATGCTCCTCCGGAATCCAGCAACGCCGAAATGCGTTTATGAGCGGCATCTCTGGCGGTATAGACATAACCAGAAAGCAGAATCTTTTCCCCGATATGTAATTCAGCCGATTTTAATGACTGTGCATCAATTCGCCGTAATTCCGGCATATTCTCTCACCTCAGAAATCAGATTAGTCAGTTGTGTTATTAGCATCTCTCATCAGATTATTCATAGTAAACTGGTCATTTTCCTTTTCCGGCACTTCCATGCTTGGAACGGAAACGAAATCACTCATCATAGACTCTGCAAAATTTTCCTGACTGATATTTTCAGGCGGAGCGTCGAATTTAGGTTCTTGATACTTAGGCGGTGCTTCAAACTTCGGCACTTCGAATTCCTGCATCCCCTCAGCAGCGACTTCCATAATTGTTTCCGCAACAGTCTCATCCTCATCAGGCGGAGCGACATTCACCACTTCGGGAACATCCTCATTATATTCCGGTTCGAAAGTTGTTTCTTCAGGATAAGTCTGTGTATCATCATAATCCGGCAGAGGTTCAGAATAAGACGGCGGATAAGCCTGACCATTCATAATAGCCTGAGTTTGTTCGTCCACGATACCGGAAACATCCTGAATCTGAATTCTGGCACTATAAACAGCATCATCAGCGGAATTCATAGTTTCATCAACAGCATTCATAGTCTGTTCCATCAGGGAACGGATAGTATAAAGCTTTTCTTCCAGAATGCCAAGTTGCTGATGGAGCATATTTCTGGTGAAAGCAGTCACTTCGTGAACACGTTCTTCCTGAACGACAGCCTCTCTTGTGATTTCCTCGCACTGAATCTTTGCATTTTCCATGGCAGCGTTGACAATTTCATCAGCCTGCGCCTTTGCGGAAAGAGCCTTTTCATCAGCATCATTCAAAATCCGAGCAGCTTCCTCCTGAGCGGTCTGTTTCATTTCATAAGCATCCGCATCAGCCTGTTTCCGAATCTGGCTTGCATCTTCTTCGGCATCGTCAATAATTCTTCCGGCTCTGGCATAAGCAGCACTGACATCCGTCCGGCTTGCCTTCTTTTCGAGTTCGAGATTTTCTCTCTGCAAATCCTGCAACTGTTGTTCATAAGTTGCAATTTGTTCCTGCAAATCCTGAATTTCGTCTTCAGAGGAGGAACTGTTTTTCAGTTCTTCCATTTCCTCACGAAGGTCTTCAATCTGGGAATCCTTAGCAAACATTTCCCCTTCCATGTTGGAAAGTTCATTAGTCGTATTTGCGAGCTGTTCCTTAGTTTGGTTCAGCTGTTCTTCCATAGCGTCTTTTTCGGAGGTAATTTTCTGAATATTTTCTTCGAGCTGAGAAATCTCCTGTTTTTTCTCTTCGAGGAGCTGTTTTACTTTTTCGGCATCCTCACCGCTTTTATCCTGAGCATCTTTAAGGGCATTCGCAAGGAGTTCCAGTTTTTCGTTAGCTTCCTGAAGTTGTGTAGAAGTTTCCTCAGAACTTTTGCTCATTTCCTCAATTTTCTGTTCAGCCTCTTCCGCCTTTTTTTCGGCTTCCTTAGCACGTTTTTCAGCGGCTTCTTGGTCTTCTCTGTACTGTTTAATCAGTTCAGATTCCCGTGCTTCCTCATCGCTTTCATATTTCTTGACTTTTTCTTTGAGTTCGTCATTCTGGTCAAGCAACTCTTGAATAAAGGTCATAACAGGTTCTTTCACGAAGCCTTTCTGACCAAGAGACGTTTCTTTCAAGACCCCAGTTGGGATATCTGCCATTTCGCTTCTCTCCTTTTCAAATGACAACGAAATACAACCGTATCCGTTTTTTCAGATTATCATTGTTATTATACCATATTTTTCGATATCTTTCAAGAGAATATACGTAAAATTCACAGCCTGATTTTTGTGCAAAATGTCAATAAGAAACCTGTCGTCAGCAAATCGCCAACGACAGGCAGAACTGATAGCTATATTTTCTTAATTTCCGCCGAGAATATCGAAAATTTCTTTCATATCGAAATCAGAAGTTGCACTTCTTCTCTGTGGCTCTTGTGCGTAGTCCATTTTTTCACTTTCAGCCTGTTGTTGGGGCTGTTGCTGAGCCTCTCTTCTGGGGGCAACTGGTGGGGGCGGAACATCCACTGACTCTTTCTGTTGCTGAATATTCATCACAGGAGGGGGAGGGACTGCACCTTGCTGAACCTGCTGAGCCTGAACCGCCTGCTGATACTGCTGAGACTGAGAAGGCTGTTGATACTGTGGCTGTTGTTGATATTGCTGAGCCTGTGCCGGCTGTTGCTGATACTGTTGGGACTGTACCGGCTGTTGATACTGCTGAGACTGTACGGGCTGTTGCTGATACTGCTGGGACTGTGCCGGAGCAGAAGCATGAGCCTGACGAGATGCCGGCTGTTCAGCCTGAGCCTGTAACTGCTGAGCACTCATTGTAGGCGGAGGGGGCAGTTTAGAACCGCCGTTGTCAACTGCTCTTCTTCTTGGGCGTTGCTGAGGCTGTTGAGCCTGCTGTGGCTGAGAAGAGGGCTGTTGCTGACCGCCTGAGGGAGTCTGCTGACGGCTTTCCTTTGAGCCGGTTGAAAAATCAGCAGCGATAACCGTAACAGTCATTTCGTCCTGCATATCCTCCTTGAAAGCCGCACCGAAAATAAACTGTACATCTGGAGCAGCAGCCTCAGAAATCATCTTAGAAGCAGTATCCACATCAGAAGCAAGTGTATCCTCAGACATAGCGATATTGATAAGCAATCTTCTTGCACCGGCGATGGAAGTTTCAAGGAGCGGGCTGGAAATAACCTGTTTTGCAGCTTCAACCGCCTTGTCCTTACCTTGTCCGTGACCGATTGCCATATGTGCGTAACCTGCGCCCTTCATAGTGGTAGAAACATCGGCAAAGTCGAGGTTAATGTATCCTTCTTCGACAATCAAATCCGCAATGGACTTAACACCGGTTTTCAGCACATCATCCGAAAGAGCGAAAGACTCTCTCATGGTCAAAGGTTTTTCGAGACCTTTCAGAAGACTTTCATTAGGAATCACAACCAAAGAATCCACATACTTTTTCAGTTCATTGATACCAGCCTCAGCCTGAGCCATTTTCTGTTCACGTTCGAAAGCGAAAGGCTTTGTAACAACGGCAACAGTTAAAATACCCATAGCCTGTGCAGTTTTAGCAACGACAGGAGCAGCACCTGTTCCCGTACCGCCACCCATACCGGCAGTGATAAACACCATATCTGCGCCCTTGAGAGCAGCTTCAATTTCTTCAATATTTTCTTCAGCACTTTCCTGACCGACAGTCGGGTTATTGCCTGCGCCTCTGCCTCTGGTGCGTTTTGCGCCAATCTGAATGCGAGTTGCAGCTTTGGAATTTTTCAGTGCTTTTGCATCCGTATTGATGGTTACATATTCAATATCACTGACATCAGAATCGACCATGCAGTTCAAAGCGTTTCCGCCGCCACCGCCGACACCGATTACTTTAATATTGACATCCGGCTCAAAAGCCTCTTCATAAATGAAGTCTGTCATGATTTTTCCTCCTACCGTAGTTTATGTACTTGTGCAAAAACACAGCTTCAAAACATTATGAGACATTATTATTGTAACACATCCGCCGACATTTTGCAATAGTTTTTTGACAAAATCTAATTTTTTCCTATTCCGTACAACTCAAGCAACGCTTTTTTGCATGATTTTAACAAAAATGTGCATGAATGTACAGCAGGAAACTGTATTTTTATTCCATTTTTTTAATCATCGTCATAATCATCCATAGCAATGCCGTCATTTTCATCATCCAGATACTCTTCCGGAATTTGGATACTCGGAGCAGTCATTTCGATTTCTGGAACTTCTTCGGGAGTTTCGAAATCATCAGCAGGGAAATTCTCATCAACAGGCGGATTTTCAGGGGTAAAGTCCAAAATTTCATCATCAGGAGGAGTTGTTTCCGTAGTATCGGGCTTTTTGGCTTCCTTGGCTGGTTCTTGATAAAGCCCCTGCAATTTTTTCTGAGTTTCCTCATAATCGGCTTTATTCCGGAAAGAACACTGATTTGAACCGACCATGACAAGATATCCCTGCTTGTCCGCTGGCTGACTGGCGATAATCTGCTCAGCAAAGCTGATTTTATAATTGATTTCGCTCCAGTTTCCCATATCAAAAGTAATACGGTTTCCGAAATTGACCATAATATCATTAGGGTCGCTCATATCCACAGAAACGATAGGCACACCAAGCCCCCCCTGATAAATCAGTTCACGGAAGGCATTAAAAATCTTGTCACTGCGTTCCTCAATGGAGCGGATAGTATAACCGGGGGTAGTTTCCTCCGGTTCATAGCCCACAATTTTAACAAGCCCCTCCTGAGGGTTCATGCTGTTTTCGAGAATTCTCCCATGTTCGCTGACAATCAGAGTTCCATACTGATAAACGACATTATAAGCCGGAGTGCATTTCTCCACATGAATTTCGAGAGTATCAGGGAATTCACGTTTAATTTGAACGCTTTCAACGTGAATCAAAGTAGAGAGGGCTTTTTTCTCTGCCTCATCCACCTTGAGTCTGACCATATTATCACCGATTTCAATTTGTGTCGCATCCACAATATCATCAACAGGGTAATCTTCCGCATTTCCAGTCACACGAATGGTTTTGATATTAAAAAAAACAGTCATAGACAAAGTGACCATCGTCGCAACCGCCAGAATGAGAGCCATCAGCACATATAATGAACGCCCTCTTTTCCGGCGGCGGATTCTTCTGGGGTCTGTTTCATGTTGCATACTTGTTTTTTGTACATCTCTCACAAACATCATCCATTCTTAATTCAGATTCTAACGATTCCAGCACCGACATTCCGGAGCAGAACTTCCGGACTGTCATAGCCTCTGTCAATATGGGAAATTTCCGTCAGGATGGTTTCTCCCTCTGCGGAAAGTCCAGCAACGAGAAGAGCCGCACCGCCTCTCAAATCAGTAGCACTGACCTGCGCACCGTGAAGCCTGTGCACACCGTGAACAACGGCAGCCCTTCCGGTAATTTGAATATCAGCCCCCATCCGGCACAAACCCTCCACATGGCGGAAGCGGTTTTCGAAAATAGTTTCCTCAATCAGAGAAGTACCATCTGCCACGCACAGAGCAGACATCACAACAGGTTGTGCATCCGTCGGAAAGCTGGGATAAGGCATAGTTTTAAGGTAACGAACAGCATGAAGGGGTTTTCCGGCAGAAAAACAGAGGGTATTTTCAGAACGGCTGAAACGGCAGTTCATTTCCTCGAAAACGTCCAGAATTCCTTCCAGACTGGTAGTATCTGTACCAATAAGCCGTACATTTCCGCCGGTCATAGCAACGGCACTGAGCCAGGTAGCTGTAACAATCCGGTCAGGCATAATCCGGTATGTACAGCCTTTCAGTTTCTGAACGCCCTGCACATAGATAGTACTGCACCCAGCCCCACGGATTTTCGCACCGCACCGATTGAGATAATTAGCAAGGTCAATAATTTCAGGTTCTCTTGCAGCATTGGTCAGGATGGTTTCACCCTTCGCCATAACCGAAGCAAGGAGAATATTTTCAGTCGCCCCAACAGAGGGAAACTGCAAATGAATCTTTGCACCGTGCAAGCCGTTGGGAGTTGTACAGGATAAAATACCATGATGTTCATGAATTTTAACTCCCATCCTCCGGAAAGCCTGCAAATGCAAATCGATAGGACGTGAACCGAGTTCACATCCACCCGGATAACCCATAGTACAAGTACCGAGTCTCCCCAGCATAGCCCCCATGAAGATAATAGAAGACCTCATTTCCTGCATGAGGGTTTCAGGTATTTCGGAATGACTGACAGAATCGGCACGAATGGAAACAGTATGCCCCTGCATATTACATTGACATCCGGCACTGGTGAGAATTCTGCAAGCCGTGTAAACATCGGATAATTTCGGGCAGTTTTCGAGGATGCTTTCCCCCTCACAGAGTAAAGCAGCGGACAATATAGGAAGTGCGCTGTTTTTTGCACCCTGTACGGGAATATCGCCCTCTAATTTTTTACCGCCCTGCATGACAAATTTCTGCATTTGTCCCCACTCCTTTCCCTGTATCATATGTAAGAAGTGGAAAACAGGTGACAGGGGGATTAGTGAATAAGTTTCTCAATGACACCCCAGATTCTTTCTTCAGTATCACGAACAGCAAGGAAAGACGCACTTTCCGCCATGCTCCAGAGTTTAGGACGGTCATTATAAAGGGCTTCAATTCTCCGAATCATGTCTTCATTGGTAACATCCTTTTGTTCGATGACCTGTGCAGCACCGGCTTTTCCGAGCACCATAGCATTATGATACTGATGATTTCCGGCGACAATGGGGGACGGAATGAGAATTGACGGTTTTCCGAGTGCTTCGAGTTCAGCAAGGGCATTCGCACCGGAACGGCACACAACCAAATCCGCCGCCGCCATGCAGGTATCCATATCATTGATATATTCCGTAATGCGGATACGGTCACTTTTGAGCGGAATGCCATATTCCTGCATTTTTTGAGGGAAAGAATCTTTTCCCATACCGCCGTAACCGTGGATATGATTCACAGGCAAGCCTTTAGAAGTATGCCATTTGAGAACTTCCGCCATAGTGTCATTGATAGCCCCCGCCCCGAGGCTTCCGCCGAAAGAGAGGATAGTAAAAGCATCATCAAAACCTAGTTCCGCCCTTGCCTGTTCTTTGGTTTTTTTGAACAGTTCCGCACGGACAGGCAGACCAGTGACAGTATACTGAATATCTTTTTCGAAATATTCAAGGGCTTCTTTAACAGTGAGCATGACATGATTCACTTCTTTTGCAAGGAGTTTATTTGTCACACCGGGGTAGGCATTTTGTTCATGAATAGCCGTAGGAATTTTCATTTTGGCAGCCATCCGGATGACAGGGCCAGCAACATAACCGCCCGTCCCGATAGCAATATCAGGCTGAAACTCCTGAATAATCTGTTTCGCCCTTGAACCGGAGTTCATGAGATACCAGACAGCCTTAGCATTTCGCCCGATATTTTCGAGGGAAATTCTTCTTTGAAAGCCCTCCACCTTAATTTTGGCGAGGTTATAGCCAGCCTGAGGAATGAGAGTAGCCTCCATGTGGTTGGGAGTTCCTGCAAAGAGGAACTCCGCATCAGGGATATTTGATTTAATGATACCAGCGATAGCAAGAGCAGGGTTAATATGACCGCCAGTGCCACCGCCTGCAAGTAATACCTTCATAGCCAAACACCTTTTCTATGTGAAAATTTATGCATCCTGCGGAAATGCCATTTCTGATTCTTCAGGAGCAGGACGGACTTTTTTTATTTGGATAGGTTGCCGTGAGCGAGAAATATTTAACACAATTCCCATTTGCATAAGTTGCATAACCAGAGCCGTACCGCCGTACGAGAAAAACGGTAAACTGATACCAGTATTAGGCAGGAAACCGCTCACAACACCAATATTGATAAACGCCTGCAAACCAATCTGCAAAGTAAACCCGATAGCAACCAGCATTCCGAAGCGGTCTTTACAGTGGGAAGCGATATGAAACCCCTGCATGACCAGCAACACGAAAAGCAGAATGACAGTAATTGCCCCGAAAAGCCCTAATTCTTCACAGACGATAGAGAATACAAAGTCATTTTCCGATTCAGGAAGATACAAATATTTTTGTCGGGATTCCCCCAGCCCCAGCCCGAACAGACCGCCCGAACCGATAGCAATAAGTGATTGCCTTGACTGCCAAGTGCCGTCAACATCATCACTGTCGAAAGGGTGAAACCACGTTGCAATTCTGCGCTGAAAATAGCCGATACCCTTTGTATTGATGAGGTACATCAGCACAAGTCCGGCAAGAATGACACCTATCACAGTAATAATACCGATATTCCGCCATTTTGCACCGCCGACAAATACCAGAGCAATCCCAATGACCGCAATCAGAATACTACAGGACAGATGCGGTTCTAGCAACAGCAAACCAATAATGACACCCAGCAACAGCAGATAAACGACCGTTCCGGCAAATAGTTGTTGCATTCGTTCAAAATTCTGGTCTATGAGGTACGAAAACAGAATCACAATTGCAAATTTCGCCAGCTCCGACGGCTGAAACGTGGTAAATCCTAAATTCAGCCATCTTTGACAGCCGGTACCAAGGTCTGTGCCGATAAAAAGCACTAGAATAAGAAGAAAAACCGCACCGCCGTAAATAATCAGCGGAAATCCCTTCTTCTGAAAAATATGATAATCCACATGGCTCATAATGAACATCATCACAAGCCCGATACCTGCAAAAATAACCTGCCGGAGTGCGTAATAATACCCCTCTTTTCCCTCGTTAATGGCTATCGCATAACTAGCGGAAAACATCATAACAATTCCCAGCCCCAGAAGAATGAGTACAACGATACTGAAAGCGAGGTCAGTATCACCAGTACGGGAACGGACACGTTCTCTTTTCTGAGGTTTTGTAGATTCAGCTTGTTTCAAAACTCATCCTCCTTCAAAATAGTTCAAAGTGCGCACATCACACCGCAGAAGGCGGTAAACCCTGAAAAGAGAGCGATTCTCTGCCAAGGTTTCATGTTTCCTTGCTCCATCATGGAAAGGAGCGTTTGTTTCAATTTCGGATTGAGAGCCGGAAGGACATTGACAAGGTACACCGCCATCAACAGCAGTCCGGTTTTCCAGTCTCCGTAAACGGCACACAATCCAGTTACGATTCCAGCCGTCCAGCCACTCCCCACATTTCCGAGACGGCATTTCGCCGGATGCACATTCCAAATCATGCACCCCATATTTGCGCCAGCACCGCAAAGGGAAAGAATCGCAAAATAATACTGATTTTGCTTGAGGAACAGAACCGTAAGTGCAAGGAGCTGAACGCTCCCGACTGTAATGGTGATACCGTCCGTTTCCCTGTCAAGATTCTGCATGAAAGCCCACCCGACCGCCATAGCAACAGCGGTCAGAAGCACATACAATACAGGAGCATTGACAAGGTATCGGCACACTACAAATGAAGTCGCAATGACACTGCCGAACAGTTGCCCGAACGGAATCCGAACCCCATTTCTTTTGATTGCCGTAATATCCGTAATAATGCCCCAGATACCCAGCGCAAGCGCATAGAAATAAACAATTTCTGTCAAAGTCCGTTGTTCGGAGAGAATTTTACTGGTACGGTCAAAAACGTGCCGACCGTCGCACAGATTGAACGTTACCACCATAGAAGCGGTACACCCGACCAGTAACAGCACACCGCACATAGTCGGGCGGACATGTTCTTGAATGTCGTCATTTTGTTTTTCGTTGGAAACTGTTTGATTTTGGCTGGAAAGATTCGATTTGTTGTCATCATAGAACCGGAATTTCTGCAAAAAGGGAATCCATGCTTTCCCGAAAATTCCGGCAGTAATCATAGCAACGAAAGCGGAAGTGAACTGTACCCAGACAGGCATTATTCCGCACCATAAACAGCTTCAATAATTTTTTCGAGGTGCATCCCATGGCTGGCCTTAAACAGAACGACATCACCCTCCTTTGTATATTCCTGCAATTTAGAAACAAGGACATTTTCATCATCCGTGCAGAATATTCCGAACTTATCACCAGCCTTTTGAGCGATGAATTGAGAAGCCGTCCCATAGCAGTAGAGCATATTCAGATTGCAGTCACGAGCGATAACGCCAACCTGCTCATGGAGTTCCTGACTCATGTCGCCGAGTTCCAGCATATCGCCAAGAACAGCGATTCTGCGCCCCTCACAGGGGTAGTTATTAAGAACCTGCAAAGCGGCTTTCATAGAAGCAGGGCTGGCATTATAGCAGTCTTCAATAACAGTCTGTCCGTTTTTTTCCAGAATATTCTGTCTTGCGCCGACAGGGCTGTAAGAAGCGAGACCGCAGAGAATTTCCTGTTCTTCCATGCCAGTAAGAACGCCGACGAGATAAGCCGCAAGGGCATTTTTGACATTATGTTCCCCGATTGCAGGAAGAACAGCAAGCAGTTTCTTTTCACCGTGACAGATGCTGAAAGTAGTAACGCCGTTTTCCTCTTTAATATCCTCCGCCCAGACGTCAGCGGGATTGCCTTCAGTAGAGAAGGTATAAACAGGGCGGTTGAGGGTTTTTTTAAGGGGAGCAAGGCGCACGTCATCAGCGGAAGTAATGAGAGGAGCATCATTCTCCATACCCTCTAATATTTCGAGTTTTGCTTTTAAAATACCGTCTTGCGAGCCGAGGTTTTCAACATGAGAGAAGCCGATATTGGTAATGATAGCAATCGTAGGCTTTGCGCAGTTCGTCATTCTGGAGATTTCGCCGAAGTGATTCATCCCCATTTCGATAACAGCCGCCTGATGTTCCTTTGTAAGCTGGAGTAAAGTTTTAGGACAGCCGATTTCATTATTCAGATTCTGTGCAGTTTTGAGGGTATTAAATTTCTGAGACAACACGCAAGCGGTCAATTCCTTGGTGGTAGTTTTCCCGACACTTCCGGTGATACCGACAACCGGAATGTCGAATTGTTCCCGATAAAGACCAGCAATATCAAGCAGAGCCTGACCGGTATCGCCCACGACAATGCAGGGCACATCCTCAATTTGTCTATCAGTAACAGCAACAACAGCTCCGTCGTCGATAGCCTTTTTTACGAAGTCGTGACCGTCGAAATTTTTCCCTCGCAGAGCGAGGAAAAGGCATCCGGCAGGTAAACTTCTTGTATCGGTGCTGATTTCGGTAATATCAGCCTGAACGGGAGTAACCGTTCCGAGACGTTCAGCAATTTGAGCAAGTGAAATACTTTCCATGATTTTTTCTCCTATCTTCTAATCAATCCAAATTTTTGAGAGCCTCCGCCACAACTTCACGCTCATCGAAATGAATATGGCGGTTATTTTCGAAAATCTGATAATCCTCATGCCCCTTTCCGGCAAGGACAATCACATCCCCGCCCTTAGCGATTTTGAGAGCGTGAGCAATGGCTTCTTTTCTGTCGATAACCACATCATATGGGACACCAGACCCCTGCAAACCGTCAAGAATATCATCAATAATTGCTCTGGGGTCTTCATCACGGGGGTTATCAGAAGTGACAATTAACTTGTCAGCAAATTTCGCCGCCGCCTTAGCCATAAGAGGGCGTTTAGTTTTGTCACGGTTTCCACCGCAACCGAAAAGACAAATCAACTGTCTTTCAGTGTAGAGTTTCACATTTTCGAGGATATTTTCAATGGCATCAGGGGTATGGGCATAGTCGCAGATAACGGAAAAATTCTTTCCGGTGGGAATGACTTCACATCTGCCCTTAACACCCCTGCATTTTTTGAGAGCCGGAATAATGACAGAATCTTTCCAGCCCATAAGTCGGCAAACAGCATAAACCGCCGTAGTATTTGCAACATTGAAATAGCCAATCAAATGCATATCAATCCAGAGGTTTTCCGGTTCACCCTTGCGAGCGAGAACAAAAGAAGTTTTGTCAGCCTTAACGGAAACAGGAGTATAAGCAAAATCACAGTCGGGATTTTTGTCACCATTTCCATAACTGTACTTTTCGCAGGAAATCTCATCAAACAAACGCTTTCCATACTCATCCCCGACATTGATAATAGCTTTATCGCAGATATTGAATAACATTCGTTTCGCCTGATAATAATTTTCCATTGTCTTGTGATAGTCGAGGTGGTCTTGAGTGAGGTTTGTAAAGACAGCAATATCAAAATGAGTTGTTCCGATTCTTTTCTGAACCAGCCCGAAAGAAGAAACCTCCATGACAACAGTATCACAGCCGGAATCATACATTCTTTTGTAGAGAGCCATCAAATCGAACGTCATAGGGGTAGTATTGTCAGTATGGACAATTTCGTCACCGATTTCATTTTGAATCGTGCCGATTAAGCCGACTTTATGCCCAAGTTCGGTCAAAATATGTTTGATAACAGTTGTGATGGTAGTTTTGCCGTTAGTCCCAGTCACACCAATGAAAAACATTTTCTGTTCAGGATGACCGAACCAAGCGGAACAGAGATTTCCATATTCCTCACGGCTATCGGGAACAATAATTTGACGTTCACCGAGACCCAAATCACGCTCAACAATAACAATAGTCGCCCCCTGTTCGAGAGCCTTTTCAGCAACAGAGTGACCGTCAAAATTTCCGCCCTTTACACAGACATAAATACAATCAGGAACAATTTTCCGGTTATCGTCTGTAATGAAAGTAATTTCCCTGTCACCCAAAGTAGTGGGGTATCTTCCCTCTAACAAATCTGAAAGTTTCATAAACCCATCTCCTTCCAAAAATCAACCTGTCTGGTCATTAACGAAATAAGTCAGCTGAATGACCGTGCCGACCTCAACCATTTCACCCGCTTCAATGGACTGCGACAACACAAGCACATCTGAACGGTCAGTAGAAGCCCCGACAGCCACATAATTCAAGCCACGGTTTGTCAGAGCTTCATTAGCATCAGTAGCAGTGAATCCCTGCAAATCGGGAACTTCGACTTTATCAGGCATATAATTTTCGACGGTATAAAGAATGACCGTGCCTTCCGGAGAGATAGACAATCCAGTAGAAGGACATTGACCAACGACTTTTTCACCGTCGCCGACAACCTGATATTTCAGCCCCAGTGCCTCAAGAGTTTCCTGAGCCTTTGCAACATCCTCATCCAGCAGAAGCGGAACAGGAACATCCAGTTCCTTGTATTCTGTTTCGGTATATTCTGGATAATAGCCGAGGTATTTCAAGGATTCTTCCATGATATTTCTGGCACAGGGAGCAGTCACCTTTGAACCATAGTAACCGATATTAGGGTTAGGGTCATCAGCCATGACGAGCATAATAATTTCGGGGTCATTAGCAGGAGCGAAACAAGTATAAGAAGCAACATAATGGTCGCTGGAGACTTTCCCATCAATAACTTTCTGAGAAGTACCGGATTTACCGCCGATAGCGTAGCCTTTGATATAAGCATTTGAACCGCCGTTATTATCAACGACAGCCTGAAGCAATTTCCGGACAGTTGCGGAACTTTCTTCAGAGATGACCTGTCTTTTGATGTTAGTACCGAAAGTTTTAATGACGTTTCCGTCACTGGAAACAATTTTATTGACAACATGAGGTTCAACGAGATAACCGCCGTTAATTGCCGCAGCGATTCCGGTAATCATTTCAATGGGGGTCATGGTGTTAGTCTGCCCGAAGGAACTGGAAGCAAGTTCAATCTGTCCCATTTTCTTTTCAGGGATATAGAGGGAAGAAATTTCACTAGGCAGGTCAATTCCGGTGCGTTCCGTCAGACCGAATGCGCTGAAATACTGACAGAATTTATGAATCCCGACACGTTTTCCGACCTCCATAAAAGCAGGGTTGCAGGAATTCGTAAGGGCTTCTGAAAAAGTCTGCATACCGTGACCGCTATGGAGATGGCAATGGATAGTAGTAGGGGGATTTCCGGCGAATGTGACACTGCCGGTGCAGTTGAAATAATCGGTGTCAGGGTTCACGTCTTTTTCCTCAATAGCCATAGCAGTGGTAAAAATCTTAAAGACAGACCCCGGAACATACAGTTCAGTAATCGCCTTATTTTTCCACTGCATTTCACGGGCAGAAATATAAGCATCCTGATACTCTTCTTCGGGGAGGCTGTTAAGTTTGTAGGCGGTATTTTCATCAAAAATCTGAGAAGGGTTATTCAAGTCGAAAGAAGGGTAAGTAGCCATAGCGTAAATTGCGCCAGTTTTGGCATTCATGATGATACCACAGGAGCGGTCATTGACTTCATAAGTTTTGCTCATTTCCTCCAGATTTTTTTCGAGGTAATATTGTAAAGTAGAATCCAGAGTCAAATACAAAGAGCTTCCGTCCTGTGCCTCATAAGTAGTAGAATAGCGGTAAGGCATGGTATTCCCAAGACCATCTTTGGCAGTAGTAACACGTCCGTTTACGCCGGAGAGGTATTCATCATAGTAAGCTTCCAGACCGTATTGACCGTTTCCGTCGCTGTTAGTAAAGCCGATAACCTGAGCAGCAAGCTCATTTTGAGGATAATAGCGTTTAGAATCCTCTTCGGTAGTAATGGAATTCATATTGAGTTTATCAAAAAATTCCATAATTTCATCAGCGACATTTTTTTCTACCTGAGTTTGGAGTACATAATATTGGGTATTTTTCTCCATAGCGGTTAAAATGGTATCTTCGCTGATATTAAGTTTTTCGGAAAGGAGCTGTACAATTTCGTCCTCTAATTTGTCACGGGTAGTAACGAGGGTATTTTCAGGGAGGGTTTCGCCAGCGTTCAGTTTTGCCTGACGGTCTTTCATGACCTCATCAATTTCGCTCATTTCCTTTTGAAATTGTTTCGGGTCGATAAATACCTTGTAAACGGTTGCACTCCATGCAAGGGGTTCACCATTCACGTCATAAATTGCCCCACGTCCGGCGGTAATGGTTTTATTGGTGAAATGGGTATTATTCGCCATTTCAGCATAGGTTTGATGGTCGCTGACAGTGAGATTTATCAATTTGATGACAACACCAACCGCAAGCAGAAGCAAGGGCAAAAACACACCGCCAAGCATACGTTTTGTCATTTTGGTAGTAGGTTCACAATCAACAGTTCTCAAAGCATTTTCTCCTTTCTGCAAAGATGATATATTAAAACAGATGATGTAACAAAACAGGCAGGTGATAGAATAATGCCTGCCTGTCTTGTTCACGTTCCTGAATCACGGCGGAGAAATCCGTCTGGCAAGTGCCTGTATTTTTCTCTTAGACGGAAATTTCAATCCACCGTAAACACTCGTATTGTATCCTTCTTTTTTCTGCCGTTGCTAGGAATGGCACTGACAGGCTTTTTTTATGTTATGCGCCTCAGCCCCTCAGGTATGCCACTAAATTGTCAAATTGTATCTTAATTTTGACAAATACATTCTGTTCTTCCTCAGGAATTTCTACAACGTCGCTTGTCTGAATCTGGACATATTCAATCTGTGAAGAATCAATAGTCCTCATGCCTAACACTTCTTCCGCATATTCCTGAACATTTTTGTTAGAAGTTCGTCCTGCAATTTCGGACTGCATCCGGACGTTTTCGCTTTGCAGGTCGGTATACTCCTTTTGTTTTGCGGTAATTTCGTTGTTAATCTGCAACTGTTGAACATTGCTGTAAATTACCGCCCCCAATAAAAAGAAACAGATAAAAACGCCCACAATGAGTTTGAATTTTGGAAAAAATCTGGTTTTTCCGTTCTGTTCCACTTCAATTCGTGGGTCTTTTTTGGGCTGATGTTGGGGCGTGGGTTCTTCAGCGGGAACAGCATTCCCAGAACGATAAGCCATAAACTCAGCTCCTTTCAATGAGTCTTAGCTTTGCACTATGACTTCTGCGGTTTTCTGCGAGTTCCGCCTCTCCGGCGGTGACAGGTTTCCGCACAACCAGCCTCGCCCTTGGTTTCTTACCGCAAACGCACTGCGGAAAATCGGGCGGACAAGTACAGCCGGTGCACCATGTTGCAAACTGTTGCTTGACAATGCGGTCTTCCAGAGAATGGAAAGTGATAACCGCCATTCTTCCGCCGGATTTAAGGCAGTCGAATGCAGAAGCAAGCCCTTTTTGCAAGTGCCCGAATTCGTCATTCACAGCAATACGGATTGCCTGAAATGACTTTTTGCAGGGGTTTTTGTCCCTGCGATACTTTTGTGGAACGGCATCACGGATTAAATCAGCAAGTTGTCCTGTGGTTTCAATGGGAGCTGAGTTTCTGGCACTGACGATACGAGAAGCAATTTTATTTGCAAATTTTTCTTCTCCGTAATCACGGAGAATTCTGGTCAGTTCCTGCAAATCCCAGTCATTCACAATATCTTTGGCACTGATTCCGACCTGACTCATGCGCATATCTAACGGAGCATCCGCATGGTAAGAAAAACCACGTTCCGCCTCGTCAAGTTGATGAGAAGAAACGCCCAAATCGAGCAGAATTCCATCAACGGACTGAATGCCCATTTCATCCAGCACCTCACGCATTTCCGAATAATTGCAGTGTATCACTTTAGCGTGATACCCTGCCAGTCGTTCCGTCGCCACTGCGACAGCATCGGGGTCACGGTCAAGACCAATCAACAGCCCCTGTTCTCCCAGTCGGGAAGCGATTTCTCTGGAATGACCCGCACCGCCAACAGTCCCATCTACATAAATTCCGTCCGGACGAATGGCAAGCCCATCCAATACCTCATTGAGAAGTACCGGAATGTGTTCAAACTCCATTGAAAAACCTCCTCTAAAATTGACAGTATTTAAAATCCTGTCCGGTTGCAGTGCGCCAAAAACAGGAAAAATCCGCCGTTATGCAGACTCAAAGCGCACAATGTGAAATCCGGTTGTATCAGCCCTTCCATATGCCTTTTGACCAGATTACTCAATCCCTCAGGGACAACAGAAAACAACTTTCTCACAAGTGCAATTTCGAAAGCACTGCATTTCAGCTGATAATTCGAATGCTGTTCACTGCCGTTCTTTTGTGTCTCTGTTTTTTTATGTTCTCTTTTGTTCTGACGGGCATGAGCTGTGAACGTTTTTTCTCTTTTTCTGCGGTCGGATAAATAATGACAATCCGCCAATATACAGCGAATACCTCGTCATATTCATTATAACATATTCCCCATAGAATAGCAACGTTATCCAGCAAAAAATTTATTACGAATATTTTTTCGATTTTTGTGCATTCTGACGAATATTTCCACAAGCCCCATTTGGTGCAGAATGCAACACCTTAGAAGGTGGAAAAAAATTCTGCTTTTTGCACAAAAAGATAAACAAAAAAAGTTTTTGTTTAAAATTTCGGGGGAAATCAAGGGGGTATGGGGGAAAGTTGTGCTCTCAGTGCGTTTTGCATTAGCTTTTTGCAAAATGTGCTGAGCCTTCACAGCACAACGTCCCCCATTTTAAATAGGGGTATGGGGGAAAGTTGTGCTCTCAGTGCGTTTTGCATTAGCTTTTTGCAAAATGTGCTGAGCCTTCACAGCACAACATCCCCCATTTAAAAATAATAACATATGGGAAAAGCCCTCCTGCATACAATATACTGAAAGGAAGGTGTTTGTCATGTTGGCAATGTTATTGAGCAAAATCATATTGTGGGTACTTCATGCCGATGCGCCGTATTTATTTCCGAAACCGCTGACTCAGGCGGAAGAGCAGGAATATTTTGAAAAGATGTCGAAAGGAGACAAATCAGCCAGACAGAAACTGATTGAGCACAATCTCCGTTTAGTGGTGCACATAGCCAAAAAATACCGTTGTTCAGGGGAAGAGCAGGAAGAACTTGTTTCAATTGGAACATTTGGTTTAATCAAAGCAGTAGAAACGTTTGATTTCCGCAAGAACACGAGATTTTCAACATACGCAGCGAAATGTGTGGAAAATGAAATTCTGATGCATTTCCGAGCTCAGAAAAAGCATTTGACAGACATATCGATGAACGAGCCAGCGATGACAGACAAAGACGGCAACACCCTGACGCTGATGGACACATTGGAAGACGGCACGAATCTAGAAGAACAAGTAGATTTATCAATACACACACAGCAGCTATACCGATTTTTAGAAGAATGCCTTGACGAGAGGGAGTTAGAAATCATTATTTTACGTTATGGGCTTTTTGGGGGGATTCCCCTCACGCAGAAGGAAGTAGCAAAAAAGTTGAATATATCACGCTCCTATGTTTCCCGATTGGAAAAAAAAGCCCTTGCGAGCCTGAAGGAAAAATATGATTGCACGCCATTCTGAAAGTACTTGCAATTATCATAAAACTATGCTATAATAGATGAAAAATTCGAAAGGAGAAAACCGAATGAAAAAACTAAAAAGACCGCCTTGACAGCAGCATTAGCAGAATCGATTCAAGGACGTGTGGGAGAACAGATTTCAGGTATTCCGCCGGAATTTGTGTGAAGAGAACGAAAAATGTAAAGTCTGTCCGGAGAAAGAATTCTGTTATGGAGATTCATTTCATAGTTGGGATTTTGATGCAAATGAGCCGTTAGTCTGCATGAAGGATATTTTATTTTAATAATAAAAGGAGCATGGGGGAAAGCAACGCACTTGACACAAACGAATGAGAAAAATCTCGTTTTTCGATTTCGTGTGTCAAGACTTCATGCGTTGTGTTCCCCCATATAATTTTTGATTATCCAAAGCAATTTGTTGATAAAACTGAAACAGGAAATGTCATAAAAAATTTGAAAGTTGAAAAGAAGAACAAAGAATAAAGCACCACATAAAATTATAGCATACAGGCTCAGTATTGATAGAGGAATTCAGGATGAATACAGAAG
>DGHF01000220.1 GCA_002392545.1 Ruminococcus sp. UBA3855 | reverse complement strand
AAAATGGATAAACCGACAAATTTCCGGATTTGTCTTGACTTCTAAAAAAAGCGTGTTATAATAAAAGTGGTTCGAAATGTTAAATGCAGGTCAAATATAAATAAGAAACTGATGAACCAAATTCAATATCCGCCCCGTCCGTTTCAGGACACACAAGAAAGGAGTTACACCATGACAGTAGCAAGTATTGTTGCAATTGTGATATTCGTGGCGATGTTCGTCATGATTATCATGGACAAAATCGAAAAACACTATGTGACACTAGGCTGTGGCGCATTGACACTGATTGCCGTGTTTGGGGTCTGTATGCAAGATTTCAAGGCAATGTGGCGCACTATCAACATCAGTTCCATTTTCACGCTGGAATTCTGGCATACCAGCGGAGCGGAAACGGAGTCCAGCGGTATCGACTGGGCAACGATTCTGTTTCTTGGTGGTATGATGGTAATGGTTGAAGGCATGGCGAGAGTTGGCTTTTTCAACTGGCTTTGTCGGAAAATCGCAAATTTTGTACATTATAAGACAATCCCGATTTTCTTCGCCTTCATGGCAATGTCATTTGTATTAGCGATGTTCATTGATTCGATTACCGTCATTTTGTTCCTTGCCTCCGTCACGATTGAACTTTCAAGACTTCTGAAATTCAATCCTGTACCAATGATTATGTCAGAAATTTTCTGTGCAAATCTCGGCGGTTCAGCGACCATGTGCGGAGACCCGCCCAATATTATCATTGGCTCAAACCTGCATTATTCATTCATGAACTTTGTAGAAAATACTGGTTTGGCTGCGCTCATTTCGTTCATTTTCATTGTGGCATATTTCTATTTGGTTATGAAAAAGGAGCTGGAAGGCTCTGCACCTAGTGAAGAGGACATTGCAAAAATGCCTGCTCCAGAAACTTTCATCACCGACAAAAATGGCTTTATCGTCAGCACAATTATTTTCTTCTGTGCGGTCGCCCTGCTGATTACACATAGTGCAACAGGTCTGACAGTTGCATTTATCGGGGTTGTGATTGCCATTATTACCCTGATTACATCCGGGAAGCACATTCCGGAGATTCTGAAAGGCGTTGATTACAAGACATTGTTATTCTTTACAGGTCTGTTTATTGTTGTCGGCGGACTGGAAGAAACGGGAGTTCTGGAAGTCATTGCCGGATTCATCAGCAAGGTTTGCGGAGACAATTATTATATGATGGCAACAATTATCATCTGGGTGTCTGGTATTGCAAGCGCATTCATTGACAATATCCCATTTGCGGCAACCATGGTTCCTGTTATCAAGGAATTAGCCGGAACAAGTGACCCCCTGCTTGCAACATTGGCATGGTCTCTGGCAATGGGTACGGATGTCGGCGGTTCAGCAACTCCGATTGGTGCATCTGCGAATGTTGTCGGAACATCTGCAGCGGCTAAGGCTGGACATCCTATCGGATGGGGCGAATATTGCAAGAAAATGGCACCTGCGACAATTATCGTCATGTTGGTAAGCACCATTTATATTTGTATTCGCTACGTCACAGCACTGTAATGCAGTCATCAGACAAAGCAAATCCCCTTGACGGAATGTCAGGGGGATTTTTTTAATCCAATACGAAAGTATCATCCAGAATTTCACCGTTTTCGTCATAGATGCACCAATATTCACCAATTTCAAACGTTTCATTTTTCTGATAAATGTCAATCAACACTTTCACAAAATCACGCTGAAACTTTTTCGAAATCACAAACGAATACCCATACAACTCCGGCTGAACAGAATCACGGTCAATCAGCTGATATTCTCCGGCTTCTTCCGGATATTCCTGCAAATAATTTTTATAGCAATTCCAGAAAGAAACAAATGTCCGCTGAATCAGGTCATGTTCCTGCACAAATTTTTCAAGTTCGTTTTTCATAATACCCCCACAAAAAAGCAGAGGAGAAAACCTCTCCCCTGCTGACATTTTTGTGAATCAATCGTCTGAATATTAGCCCCCACCATTGAGATAACGGTAGAATTCAGACTTACTCTGACACTTTTCCAGAGCGGCATTTTCAGAAACCATGCCACGCTTAACATAACGTGCTAACTCTTGGTCAAGGCACATCATGCCGTATTGTTTACCGGACTGAATCGCAGAAAGCAACAAATGTACTTTATCATCACGAATCATAGCGGCGCAGGCATCTGTTACGTTGAGGATTTCCATGCAGGCAACACGCCCCTTGCCGTCAAGTGTCGGTAACAGTGTCTGAGAGATAACCCCGACAAGGTTATTCGCCAACTGTGTACGAATCTGACCTTGCTGGTGTTCAGGGTATACGTCAATGATACGGTTAATGGTATCAGCGGCGGATGTGGTATGCAAAGTCGAAAGAACCAAGTGTCCGGTTTCGGCTGCGGTTACGGCTGCGGTGATGGTTTCGAAGTCACGCATTTCTCCCACGAGAATCACATCGGGGTCTTCACGAAGTGCAGCACGAAGAGCCATTGCAAAGTCGGGAACGTCGTCGCCAACTTCTCTTTGGTTTACCATACAGAGTTTATGCTGATGAATGTATTCTATGGGGTCTTCTACGGTGATAATATGTGCACTGCGGTGTACATTGATATAGTCAATCATACCAGCCAATGTTGTGGATTTACCAGAACCAGTAGGACCTGTTACCAATATCAGACCACGAGGACGCATTGCAAAGTCAGCCAATACAGGCGGTAACATCAAGTCGTCCAGTGTCGGAATGTCGTTTCTCAGAAGACGAATCGCAATCGCTGTCTTTCCTCTCTGGAAATACACGTTGACACGGTGACGGTATCCAGCAGTTGTCTGGAAAGAAAAGTCAGTGTCCTTGTGTGCACGGATACTCGCCATCTGCTGTTCATTGGTCATCTGGTTGGCAATATCCAGAATTTCTTCGTCGTCGAGTTCTTCATACTTTGTCATTTTACGCAGTGCGCCGTGTAAGCGTACAATCGGGTTAATGCCGTAGGTAAAATGCAAGTCAGAACAGCCGATAGCACGGGCTTCATTCAAAATGCGGTTAATGTCAATTGCTCCCATTGGGTGTTTTCCTCCTATCATTTTATATTATCGTAGCAATTGTATTATCACTGTCTGCACGGAAAACCCATGCAGACAGCCAATATCAAAATTATACAGCGTAAGTTACACGAACCAGCTCATCCATAGAAGTAACACCCTGCTGAACGAGTTCGGAAACGTTGTCACGAAGCAAACGAGTTCCGTTTTCCTTTGCCTTGGTTTCGATTTCTTCCTTTGAACCATTGCGGGCTACAATGGTAGAAATACCAGCTGTACAGTGAATAATCTCATGAATTGCAGTACGTCCACGATAACCTGTATTGTTACATTCAGGGCATCCGCAATGCTCATAAACAGTAATCGGGGTGTCGAGGTCTTCCAGCTTCATCAGTTCGTTTTCATCTCTGGTGGACTTACGTGGACGCTTGCACTTCGGGCAGAGTACCTTAACAAGTCGCTGTGCGATAACACCAATCAAGGAAGTTGCTACCATGTAAGGAGCTACACCCATATCTACCAGACGAACAATAGTAGAAGCTGCATCGTTGGTATGCAGTGTAGAAAGTACTAAGTGTCCTGTGATAGCGGCACGAATACCAATATCAGCCGTTTCAGAGTCACGCATCTCACCAATCATTACAATATCAGGGTCTTGACGAAGGATGGAACGCAAAGCCGCTGCGAATGTCATACCAGCCTTTGCATTTACCTGAACCTGATTGATACCGTCAATGGCTTTTTCTACGGGGTCTTCTACAGTAATTACGTTTACGTTCGGTTTTGCCAGTTCACCAAGAGCCGCATACAATGTGGTAGTTTTACCAGAACCAGTAGGTCCTGTTACCAGAATAACCCCATGCGGACACTTAATCATAGATTCAAACAATTCATAGTTATAGTCAGACATACCAAGGTCTGTAATCTTACGGAGGGCAATATTACCAGTCGACAAGATACGAATAACGATTTTCTCACCGTTGACGGTCGGCAGTGAAGATACACGAACGTCAAGTGTTGTACCGTCAACGACCTGTGTGAAACGACCGTCCTGAGGGATACGCTTTTCAGCGATGTTCATACCGGAAATCAGCTTCAGACGAGTAGTCAGAGCGTTATGCACGATATTGGAAACACGCATCAATTCTACCATATCACCGTTGACACGGACACGGATTTTGGTGTATTCCTTGAAAGGCTCGATATGAATATCGGTTGCATCTGCACGGAAAGAGTTTTCAATAATGGTAGTTGCCAGCTTAACGATAGGAGCACTGTCAACACGGTCTTTCGCCTCTTGGTCTTCCTGTTCCATGTCACGAAATGCCTGAACGCCTTCGAGAACGGCATCAACATTCTCCATGGAATAATGCTGACCGATAGCCTTGTTAATGGCGGTTCTTGTTGCCAGTACAGGGATGGTGTCCATACCGGTTTGCATCTTGATGTCTTCAAGGATGTTAAAGTTGATAGGGTCATCAGTTGCGA
Source organism: Ruminococcus sp. UBA3855 (assembly GCA_002392545.1). Lineage (GTDB taxonomy): Bacteria > Bacillota > Clostridia > Oscillospirales > Ruminococcaceae > UBA3855. The sequence continues at coordinate 4,622 of DGHF01000220.1, read as the reverse complement.
CGGTCAGACGGCGACCCTGAATATTGATTGCAATAACAGTATGCTTTTTTGCAAGTGATTCAGGAATCTTGCGCACAGCGTCTTCGTCAATGGGCGTGTTGCCAAGGTCAACATAGGGGACACGCATTTTTCCAGCAAGAGCCTGTGCAAGCTTCACTTCTGAAATGAACCCCAACTCAACAACCATTTCCCCGAAACGCTTTGCTCCGTTCTGTTCCTTCTGGGCTGCGAGTACCTTTTGAAGCTGTTCCTCTGTAATCAGCTTCTGTTCTACAAGGTAATCACCAATACGAATGTTTCTCATAAAATAACCTCCATACTTTTTTTGATTTTCTACTTGTAAAATGTTTACCTTTATGGTATAATATATGTAAATCGATTTAAAGGAGGGCATATTACTATGCTTCACAATGAATTCATGGAACTTCCGTTCTACATCATGTTTTACCTCATCGTTTTTTTCTATGGGATTTGCATTGGCAGTTTTCTGAATGTTGTCATTTTCAGACTGCCAAAGAATGAATCGCTTGTCAAGCGAGCCTCACACTGCATGACCTGTGGAGAGAAAATCCGTGCGAGGGATAATATTCCTGTTCTAAGCTGGATGCTCTTAAAAGGCAAATGCCGGAAATGCGGTGAACCCATCTCAAAGCGGTATCCAATTGTCGAATCTTTGAACTGCATTGTTTATTTAGTCACATTTGCAGTAAAAGATTTCAGTCTTGAAACCATTCTCCAGTGTTTCTTTTTTTCCATGCTGATTTGCATCGGCTTTATTGACTGGGACACAAAGGAAATGGATTTACGTCTTTTGTTTGCAATTGCCGTGCTGGCAATTCCGGATATTGTATTTTCTGTCATCAATATGGCAATTGCACCGGAAAGCCTTGCTGGAATGCCATACTTCCTCCAGAGTTGGATTAAGGACTCCCATGGGCTGATGTTCCATCTGGTTGGGATGCTCTCTGTCGGGCTTCCGTTTTTCCTGATTGGGGAAATCAGCGCACCGATTATTGAAAAGAAATTCGGTGAGAGATTCCGTGCCATTGAATTGGGAGATACCATTCTGATGGCGGCAAGCGGTCTGTTTCTGGGATGGAAAACGACTGTATGTTCCGCATTCTTTGGAATTATCATTGCCGCTGTCTGGGGAGTTATCAACAAGCGCAAAAATGGTGAATCTAAATTTGCTTTTGGTCCTGCGCTTGCAATTGGTCTGTTCTTCGGGGTTCTGTTCGGGGAATCGATTGTGGATTGGTACATAAGCACACTTACCTACAACCCTTATGAATAAGATGAATAAAATTACACAAAACTGAGGCAGTCGGAAAGCAATCTTCCGACTGCCAGTTTTTGTTTACTTCCGGTCAATTGGTATCAATTTCAGAGCCAAAACTATAGATGAATGTATACCCGCTTTCATCACCTGCGGAATAATATACCTTTGTTCCAAGCATAACACTTCCATATGAACGACCATTCAAAGTAACGAACGTATCATCACTATCATCAGCTGGTGTTCCATTATTATCAGTGGTATGCTTTGTCCCATTTCTGACGCATTTTGTACTTGTAATGTCTACAATCTTCTGTTTTACTGCGTCCTCTGTTTCATCATACTCATCACTCACTACATAATATCTGTTAGCCACACCAGCAGTTGAGCGATTATAGATATTTACCAGTGACATAGATGCATTATACAAGAACGAACCGCCTCTGCCTGAAATACGTCTGCCACAGCTGGGGCAAGCACTCACATTAAAATCATGCTCCACGTCAGCACCACAATTAGGGCAATGATATTTCTTGATTGCTTTAATAGTAAATTGTGTGTTTTTAGAAGAGATATTCTGCAAAAGTTCGTTGTAGTCTTCTGGTGCTCCTGCAAAATCTGCATCATCCTCATACAAGCCAGACTTAATCTTGAAAATATATTCGTCATAATAAGCCTTGTTCAAAGTCTCTACTTCCGGAGTGCCAATATTAAAGTTACTAGGGTTGAAACTTACATCTTTGTAGGTGTATCTTGTGATTTTTCCATTGTCATTATTATCAATTGTCAATACATGAATGTCTCCAGTTGCATAACTCAGGCTACCACCAATTTCAGAACCAGATTTCAATGCACCCTCATAGTAACTCTTAATATACTCTTCTACATAATTTGCTCTTGTGGTACTGTCATCAGAACTGGGAGCGGAGTTGATTACGGAAAGATATTCTACAGAGGAAATCTCATTTTCAATATAATTCGCAATATTGCTGACAACAGCAGAGCCGTTTTCCATATTCTGAGAATTTTGCATTACTTTAGAAGACGGCTGAATCAATGCCATTGCAGATGCGAGAATTATCCCGAAAATCGCCATAACCACAATCAACTCAATCAATGTAAAACCTTTCACTTGTTTCTTTGTTGTACTCATAGCTATCGACCTCATGTAACAGGAGTAGTTTCAATGACATAAAATTCAATGTCACCATTAGCATTTACCTGATATTTTTCCTGCACGCTTCCATCATCATTCTTCGGAACGAGACTTTCCGTGGAATACTTCTGTACTTGTACACTGGCAGTTTTTCCGCCACAACTTACCACGATTGTCTGGTCTTCACCTGTCACGCCAGAATCATTCAGTGTCTTGCTGTCCTGTACTTTTGCAGTAGGAGCTTCCACATTTGTCTTGTTGTTGACATGGTTTGTATTCCGCATCAAACGGCACGTTACAGAACCAACCTCACACATCACCAACCCTGCAATCCCAGCAACCATCATTGCAATGATGCACTCAATCAGGGTCATGCCTTTAACTTTTTTCTTTGCTTTTTTCATAAAACATTACCCCTCTCTTAATAAAGATTATAGTAGACAGGTGAGAATATCTTCGGAGTATCTCCATCGGAAGGGTCACCTGGGTCTTCTGGGTCTTCTGGGTCTTCATCAGCATCTTCAGCAGAAGTAACATAAAGCATACCCCACTGGTTCTCCAAAGAAATTTCATCAGCAATCAGCTGACCAATCAGATGCAAGTAAATTGTATCTGATTTAATTGTTTCCCCTGTAATATCATCTTTCTGAACATAAGTTACATGATGAGAACCAGTATTTGCATTAGAAGCAGCCTGACTATATCTCAAATATGGTGCTCTGATATTTGCAGTAATAGGATTATCATTGTTTGAAATGTTGATAGCAGTATCTGTTCCAGCCCAAACTACAACATTCGGAAATTTGTCACTGCCTGATGCACAAACCTGATTGACTTCGAAATCACTTACCATATTCTTTGTAATTCCAGTAAGGTCACTGCCAAGTTTACTTTCATCCCAATTGTTTCCAGTAAGAATCTTGTAGTAATCAGTTGTAAGGATGCCTGTTTTTCCGAAGTTCAGTTCTGCACCATCTTCAAGGAAGAAGTATACAGTACCTTTGTTATCATTGATAACAAATCCACCAGGGTCACTGAAAAATACTTTACCCTCTACCAAAATCACAATCGGGTCACTGCTAGCAGGGTCTACATAAATTTTATCATAACTGCCAGCCTTCAAAATACAGGAAGTTGTAATTTTTCCGCCTGTATAGTAACCAAGAGCTAATGTTTTCGGTGAAGCTATATCACCACTGGGGTCACGCACATAAATCGGAATGTTTTCGTCCACTTTGTCAAGTGTTGTCGGGAAGTTGGAATATGAGCTTGCCTTCGGTTTCGTCAGAATATTGTTTTCGATATTATCCTTAGTATAATCCTCAGGGTAAATATCCCCACAGCCATCTAATGCATCTCCGCTCAGAGGATTTACTGTTCCACCGCCATAAGACGGAACATCAAGTGTTTCAGAAGAACTTCCAGCCTTAATTTTCTTATAGTCCTCATTCGTTTGTAAGGTTTGTTCCTGACTCATCCAATAACCGTTATTTGCAGTGAAAGTGAAAGGATTTGCATCATCATACACAATTTCTTCTGTTACAACGCCATTGACAGCGGTAGTTTTTGTACCTGTCCAAGTGTAACGATATGTTATTGATGTGTTCCAAGGTTCTGCATTTGGAACAGTATCCACAACCTCACTAACTGTTGTATATGTAACAGTTGTTGTTGTAGAAGTAGCCTCAGCTACAGAACCAGCATACACTGTTCCGGTGATACTTCCGCCACCGCCAAGGCTGTTGGTACGTGTCTCAGTGGCTTGAATCTGTCCATTGACTGAAATATTGTTAGCATACACATTTGCACACTTCAACTTTGAACCGCTCTCTACAACCAATGTGTCACAAACAACATCACCAGCCACTTCAAGACCGTTACTGCCTTTTACAGTTAATTTACCAGCAACACGGCATTCACCCTGAATAGTAATTACATTATTCTGACCGTTCATAACGGTATTGTTTTTGGAATAATAGTTACCCCAAAGATTAGGATGTGTTGTGCCATCACTATTTTTGATGGTGCGCTCTGTCCATTCATACAGTGCAGATTTATAACCATAATCCTGTATTAAATTTTCGGAAGCATCACCAAATGCATACAAATCACCATATAATGCAATACCGCTTGTAATGTTCAATTCATTCACATAGAGATTCATTGCAACTAAATCATCATTGTTCAACG
>DGHF01000143.1:8516-11606 GCA_002392545.1 Ruminococcus sp. UBA3855 | reverse complement strand
ATTCTGGAAGGACTTGACCGAATGTATCACAGTTCACGATGTTGTCACTGATAGGATTTATGATAAGCTAGAAAGAAATTAGGTTAGAAATATAAAATCCCTTCTGCTCATTGGGATTATCAGATATAAATATAGATTACATCAAAGGGAAATACCCTTTTTAATCATAGGAGGAAATCAGTTATGGCTGAAAAGAATTATCATTTTGAAACATTACAGCTTCATGTGGGACAGGAACAGGCAGACCCCGTCTCTGATGCGAGAGCCGTTCCGATTTATGCAACCACTTCATATGTATTCCACAACGCACAGCACGCCGCTGACCGTTTCGGTCTGAAAGATGCTGGCAATATTTACGGCAGACTCACCAATTCCACACAGGACGTTTTCGAAAAGAGAATCGCCGCTTTGGAAGGCGGTATTGCAGCTCTGGCGACTGCATCCGGCGCAGCAGCTATCACCTACACCATTCAGGCACTTGCCAAGGCTGGTGAAAATATCGTTGCTGCAAAGACTATTTATGGCGGAACTTATAACCTGCTTGCACACACACTTCCGCTTTACGGCATTACTGCGAAATTCGTTGACCCTGATGACGAAAATGCAATTATATCCGCCATTGATGAAAATACAAAAGCAATCTTCATTGAGACCCTCGGCAACCCGAATTCAAACGTTGTCGATATTGAAAAAGTGGCTGAGATTGCCCACGCTCACGATATTCCGCTTGTCGTTGACAATACTTTTGCGACACCGTACCTTGTCCGCCCGATTGAATACGGCGCAGACATTGTGGTACATTCCGCTACGAAATTCATTGGCGGTCACGGAACAGCGATTGGCGGTGTTTTGATTGACAGCGGAAATTATGATTGGGAGAAGTCCGGAAAATACCCGTGGATTTCCGAACCGAACCCAAGCTATCACGGTATCAGCTTCACGCAGGCAGTCGGGAAGGCAGCGTTTGCGACTTACATCAGAGCAATTCTGCTAAGAGATACCGGTTCAGCAATTTCACCGTTCCATGCGTTCATTTTCCTGCAAGGTCTGGAAACACTCTCCCTGCGTGTGGAGCGTCATGTTGAAAATGCGCTGAATATCGTGAAATATCTTGCAAATCATCCGCAAGTGGAAGCAGTTCATCATCCATCACTGGAATCTGAACCCAGCCACGCAAGCTATCTGAAGTACTTCCCGAACGGTGGAGGCAGTATCTTCACATTTGAAATCAAGGGCACAGAAGACGATGCAAAAAAATTCATTGATAATCTGGCAATTTTCTCCCTGCTTGCCAACGTTGCAGACGTGAAATCTCTTGTGATTCATCCGGCATCTACCACACATTCCCAGCTCACAGAAGAAGAACTTCTTGACCAAGGAATCAAGCCCAGCACCATCCGTCTTTCCATCGGCACAGAACATGTGGACGATTTGATTGATGCACTGGAAAACGCTTTCAAAGCAATTCAGTAAGACCATAGTTGTTTTGCCAGTTGTGTTACATCTCCTAAAATGCATAAGTTCAGCACAGCACTTTCCTTTTGGAAAGTGCCGTCTGCTTTTATGCCGTCATTTGGCTGAAAGAAATTCAGAACGGCATGGAAATTCTGCTTTACAGACCCGACAAAACCTATGTCAGTGACAGTTTCATTGTGGATTCTGAACAATTTTTAGGAACGAAAAAACCGGAAGCGTGAAACATTCCGGTTTTTTTGCGAATCGTCAAATTGCACAAAAAATGCAATTTTCATAGTTACAAATTGGAAATTACGTTTTTGCTTTCACAAATTTATTATACAAATAGTATAATCATTAGTCAAAATTGCCAAACAGATTCCCGATATTTGTGCTTATGTACAAAATTTAAATCAAATGTGTATAAATTTTAAATAAATATTGACATCATTGTGAAAATGTGCTATAATATTATCAACGAATACAAAACGACAGTAGTCGAGTAAGATGATAGTAGTCAAATAAGTTGTCTTGCCGAAAGCGTTTTGTAAAAAAAATTGAAAGAAGGTCATTTTATGAAAAAACATTTAGCATTTATCACAAGTCTGGCACTGTTGGGGGCAATGGCTGTTCCGGCAATCAATGTCAATGCAGGAAGCATCAACCTGACTAAAATTTTCAAGGAAGATTTCATTAACAACAGCATTGGACATCCGGCAAATCTTCCCGAACTGACAGCAGACGAAACCGCCGAACTCCTCGCAGATGAGGACGGAACAATTGAAACCACCACAGTCAATGAAGACGGTTCTGTGATTGCAGTGACAACCACTCTTGGCGACGAAGCAGAGGGCTATATTGCAAAGAAAGTATCCACCACAACCAATGCAGACGGTGTTGTCACGGAATATGCCGTTGTGAACTTTGACAAAAATTATGTAGGCTATACAGATACATTCTATGTCATTGACGGAGATTATACAAAAATTTCCTCCGCCGATTACGTTTACAAATATGTAGCAGAGGATGACGCAGTTGTCTTGACGGACATTGAAGCAATTGTAAATGAAGCCTCTGTATCCGCTCCCGAAAGCGAAGAAACATTCACTCTTGAAAGCAATGTTGCAATCGGCGACATGATTAAATCCGCAGAAGTACACATGACTGCTTTTGACGAAAACAATGAACCCATTGCATTGATTTCGGAAATTGATGATGTAGCATCCAATAAAATTTCTACTCAGGACGTTGTAATTGACTATTCTTCTGTTGAGATTGATATTTTCGCAATGGACGTTGATTTTGACAACAATTTCCTGAACAGCCGTGATTATCGCTATTTCCCCACTGCTACCGACAGAAGCAAGATGATGCTTTATAACGGAAAAGGCAGTGCAACCGAAGACGGCATGATTCAGGTAGAAGCTTTCGATTATGATGAAACTCTCACACAAACAGGACATTATCTTGTCATTTTCGATACCCTCGAAAACATGAGAAACAGCAATAATTACACAGAAAATTATATCTCCAGAACTTCCCTTGATGAACCCGAAGAAACCACCGAAGCACCGACAGAGGAAGTAACCGAAGAACCTACGGAAGAAGTCACCGAACCCACCGAAGAACCGACAG
>DGHF01000143.1:0-8447 GCA_002392545.1 Ruminococcus sp. UBA3855 | reverse complement strand
GAACCCACCGAAGAACCGACAGAAGAAAATCCTTCACCTTGTGACGGTTGGGGCTGGTATGATTGGGGCTGGAACTATTGGAATTGGAATCCGTGGAATTGTGGCAGATACGACTGGAACAGATGGAACAATTGGAACAACTGGAATCATGGTTGGAACAGCTGGGACTGGGGAAACGTTTACGTAGTTGTATGGTACTATTGATTGAATGATGTTGAGATATTATAAGGGGGAGTTATCATGAAAAAAACAGCAGGTTTACAAAAAGAAGACGGACTGAAAGTTTATCGTTTTATTTCGATTGTATTTGCAGTTCTTTCAATTATCAACATTGGGGCGGTTATCGTGACATTCCGCAGTACGGGAAATAACCTGTTCTACGCAGAAGAAGCATTGAGTCATATTTCAAAGATTGAACAGTATTTGCAGACAACAAATGAAGAGGTTCTGAATATTGTTATCAACAAGAATGACCCGACCGCCGTCACAGCCGGAGTAGCAAATATTGAGTCAGAATTCAAACTGCTTCAGGAAGAAGCGGAAACTTTCAGAGGAATTGACATTTCCCGCATTGACAATACCATCAAGTCTGATTTTGATTCTGCAATGGTGAGTGTGGCATCTTACCGCTCTGCGCTCAGCAAGATTCAGAATTACAGTGCTTTCGAGATTGAGAACTACTACAGAAGCAACATTGAACCCGTAAGAGTGATGGCTTCCAATGATATGAGAAATGTCGTAGAAAAACAAAGTTCTTCCACGAATACTTTCTTCCACAAAATCGCCCATGAATTCATGTTTCTGTTGTTGTTCATGGCATTTACAATGGCAGTTGGTCTGAACTCCATCAACTACATGAAGCGGAAAGCCAAGAAGGCAAATTTCGAAATTGAAGTCAACAAGCAAAGTGCAAGAGCCAACGCACACAAAGCCTCTCATTTCCGTGAAAAGGCGATGGAAATGGCTTATACCAACGTTCTCACCGACCTGAAAAACCGTTATGCACTGGAAAAAGACCTTGACGAGAGACTGAAAACGGAAAATATTATCCTTGCATTCTTTACATATGATGATTTCCACGAAATGACAACCAGCTACGGGCGTGATTTCGGAGATGATTTTCTGATTGGTATGTCAGACCTCATCAAAGATACTTATTCTGAACAGTTTGAAATTTATCACACCAGCAGCAACGAATTCTGTTTCGTGGTCAAGGGTTCTGTCACCAAAGAGCAGGCAGATGCCATGTTTACACAGGTTATTCAGACACTTTCCACACCTATCGAAATCACCAAACTGAAAATAAGTTTGAACGTTTCGGGCTGTGTTTATTATTACAGCTGTAGCGAACGTCTCAACACAAATGCATTGTTTGTGAAAATTGACAAGGTAATGAAGAAAATGAGAATGAGAAACGAACACAGAGTCATGAAAATCAACAGTGTTTACACCATCTAATCTTATAAATTCCCAAAAAGCCCCTGTTCATTGAGAGCAGGGGTTTTTTGGGAATCTTTTGTTTTCGTGATTCAATGGTTAGCAAAAAAGGGGTCATTCATAGCGGAAATTTCACAAAGTTGAATATTTTCAGATTTGCGGGGAGCATTATGTTTCACTTTTTTCACCGCAATGACTGCGAAAATCAGGAGGGAAATTCCCCACAAGAACGGAGCAATTTTCTGTAAAATGAGTTTTCTCAAAGGCTGAATTTTCAGCAAATCGGGGATACATTTCACCAAAGCGAGCGGATGGGAGCTATAATAATGTACGGCATTGACTGCGCCCTTTGTGTCATAGTCAAACTGATTCCGTAAGACAGCGTGTAAAATTCCGTCAATCGTACTTTCATTAAGGAGAGGAACTAACGAGCCGAAATCAGCCAGATTTGCCAGATTCAGCCCCTCAGGATTGACAAGGGTTTCAGAGTTTTCATGCTGACCTTCGAGCGTGGAAGGAATTACATTATCAAGCTGACCACGGACACTTTCAGCACGGTAATTGAGATAAAGCTCCATAGCCTCTGCACCCTTTTCGAATTGTTCCGTTTCGTAGAAAGTCAGACCGTTTTCGACATAAGGGCGAATCATATCACAAGTGTGCTGAAAAATCTCCTGATATTTCCCATTTTCGAAACAAGTTTCCAAGAGCTGATTATAAATCTCATGATATTGGGAAACGGTATCTTCATCAGAGAGAAGCGCATTCAGAATAGGTCTGTCTTTCATGTCAATGCTGTATACGGGGGTATCAATGGGATAATTTATCATATTCCAGTTAGTATCCATAGCGTTTCCGATTTCAGGAACAGCATTGAAATCGCTGTTTTGACCGAGAACGCTGGAAACAGCGGATTCATAGCTGAACGACCCGAACGCTAAATTATAATCCCAAGGAATCATAGAAAGAATGCCGTCTTGTTCATGCAGGTAGAAATTATGCACGAATAAGCTTGTATAGCTGTCGTAATTGTTTACGAAGCTATGGACAGCAAAATAGCGGAGCAGAGAATCGACATCAAGAACGGACTGAGGATTTTCAGAATGATTCAATGTATCAATTGATTCAACCAGCCGGACTTTATCGGCTTTTTTAGGCTTGAAAACAGAAGTTTCCCACAAATCCTGATAATCGTCAGTCATACCGCCGACATATTGCAGAGAAGCAACCGCAGTCTGTTCAGGAGTAAAAACGGAATTGAGCATAGCCCCCAGAATATCTGCACGGTCGCCCTTGACAGTATCGGCATAATATGTTCCGTCCATAATCTGTTCATTGACCCACAGGGAAGACCCCTCACGATATTCCAACATACTGCTGGTGTCGAGGGTATCCATGGAAAAGCTGTCCGGCTTATAAAGCTGACCATAATTTTCGCCGTAATTCCGGTAACAGAAAGAATCTTCCACAGCTTCGACAGCGAGATAAAGCCCGAAATCCACGCCGTTAATCTGCAACACAGTATAGCTGGAAAGAGGAGCTGACACTCCCATATCATTCATGAGGTGATAAGCCATGAAATCTTTCATACAGCTAGGGTCTTGACCGAGGTTATTCAAAGAAAGTTTGTCAAGACCATGATAAGTAATTTCGGGCTGATTATGGTCGAATTCAATCTTAAAGCTGAAATGAGTGCTTCCCTGCTGGCTGATGCTGGAGAGAGAGGAATTTCCCTTCGGGCGGATAGCCACATTTTGAACAAGTTCGCCGTCAATTTCGACGTCACACGGAACATACACTTCATCAGTAGCATGGACAGTCATATATTTCCAATTCTTATCAGTGATATGCAAATTCACCGTATGCATACGACTGCCGTCAAAAAGACCGTCATCACCGGCATAATCAGCAGAAACCACGCTCTCTGTAACAGCAGAAGTTTCCATTTCTGTAGCCTCAGCCACTTTGGAAATGCTGATTCTGCTGATAGGAAACAATAACAATGTCAAAGCGGTAAGCAGTCCGGTAAAACCCATCAATTCTTTACGTTTTTCGTTTGTCATAATAAAACCCCCCTGTATTTCTTTAGGATGTCTTTATGATACAGGAATAATTTTTCAGAAATGTTTGAACATTGTTTCAGAATTGTTAATTTCAAAATATTCATGAAAAAAATCCGTCCGGCATCTGACACCGGACGGAGGGTAATAATTTACTTGTTAAGTCTTGCATTGACGTAATTTTCAAGGAAATCAGCCGTTTTTTCAATTCCCAGACGGCTGGAATTGATAGTAATGTCATAACCACGGGAATCGCCCCATTTAAGGTCACAGAAATAATTATGATACTGTCGTCTCATTTTGTCATGGCGGAGAAGAATACCCCTTGCCTCGTCGGGATTAACCCCACGGGATTCACAGATTCTGTCAACTTTGCATTCCTCATCAGCGAGGACGAAAATTTTCACAAGCCCTGCATATTCTGACAGAACTTCATCAGCGCAACGCCCGACAATGACGAAAGATTCCCCCGATTCCGCCTTTTTCATGAGGTATTCGAACTGAATCTGAGCGACATTTTCCGCCGGAGAGCTGGACATACCACGGAATGTGCGGGTCAAAAAGCGGTGTCTGGGCACTTCGTCAAATTTACGGAGCTTGTCAATATCTCCCAATGTTTCAGAAGCGATTTCATCAAGCAGATTTCTGTCATAGTAATTGATTTTGAAGCGTTCAGCGAGAATTTTAGCGATTTCACGCCCACCGCTTGCAAATTCACGGCTGACGGAAATCATTAGTTGATTATTCATGAAAATTCCTCCCTTTAATATAGATATTATCATTATAACATAAAATTGATGAATTGTCAATGCATTTTTTGTGAAACCATACAAAAGAAAGAAAATGCTCAAAGCCGGAAAGATTTTTTGGTATAGCCTGTGACTTCGTTTTTATAATTCAGTAGAGTAAGATAGGCTTCATGTTTCTGGTGATTGATAGCAAAATCAATAAGACCGTCAATATTTTTTTTAGTGACATAACCAAAAGTAAGTACTTTTTCGATTCTGTCAATATCACTTTCCTTGATTAAATTTTCCACAATCCGCTTGATATTTCGCTTGACATAAGCCAGATAAATTGCCTGTTCAGGGTGATATTCCGCCATAAAGAGGGCAACAGAAATTTTGTAGGAATATGTTTTCAGGAGGGAGAAAATTTTCTCACGATAATGCAAATCCTGTGTATTGATAAACTGCAATAATAAATGTTCGTCTCTCTGTTCACACCATTGATATTCAAGGCGGACAGCCATTTCTCCTTCAGGCTGAGGAAAGTATAATACATTATCCTGCCCGAATGCACCTTTCCCAATGAAACCAATATGTTCCGGCATTTCGACACGTTTCAGAGCGTGACAGCCACCAAACACATCCGCCCCCATGAATGCAAGCGATTTTGGAAAATGCACCTTTTTCAGCGAATCACAGACCAAAAATGCATTACTTCCGATACTGCTGACATTTTCTGGAATTGTAATTTCTTTCAGACTGAGACAATGCTGAAATGCACTTGTATTGATAACTTTCAGCGACTCCGGCAAATGAACAATTTCAAGATTATAACAGTTCTCAAACATTCTCGACGAAATTTCTTTGATACCCTCCAGAATTGTGATTTCTTTCAGAAAACGACAGCCATGAAATACTCCGTTTTTCATGGTTTTCACGGTAGCAGGGATGGTCACTCTTTCCAATCGGGGGCATTCCATAAAAGCATACCCCTCCAATATTTTCACGTCTGGAGGAATGACAATTTCCTTGCACAGGCAATTTATAAATGCACGGGGCATAATTTTCTCGACCTCGTCCGGAATCGTGAGAATTTCAGATTCTTCATTTTCTCTGCATTCTATCAAAGCATGATTTTTAATGATAAATTCAGCCGACATTTTGACAGCTCCCTTCCTGTCGAATAATATACTACTATTTTATATAATTATCTGCAAAAAGTCAAGTATCAACTGTATTCAGGAAGTTACTGTAATTTTACATACAAGGGGGATACACTCTTGCAGAAAAGTTTCGATTTGATTATTTGACAGGAAGGGAAACAAGATTGACGAGGGATTTCAGAATATTCATAGCATCGTCATCAGCAAGACTGCCGTTACAATTGACATCTGCATTGGTTTGACCCTGTTCGTCGACATCATCAAACACCCCAAGCAGATACTGATTGAGGGTAAGCACATCAACAATATTGACTGAACCATTGCAGTCCACATCACCATAAGTCACACCAGAAGAAGCTGGTTCAGCAGAAGTGCCGTCCGGTTCAACACCGCCGACCTGAACGCCGTCCACATAAACAGTGATTTTATCTGTCAGCACAGCAGCGTCATTATCATCAGCAAAGGAAATCAAATCTTCATAGCTGTAATCGTTGGAAGAATCCCAAGTTGTTGTATAGGTTTCTGGATGCATTTTATTCACAAGACGGAACTGGAACACACGGCTTCCGTAGAATTTGCAGTCTTCCCACTTGACTTCGACATAATAAGTACCATTGTCGTCATACTTGATAGGTTCGGAAATGGTAGCATGGCTTTTTCCGGAAGTCATAGCATCTTCTGCATCATAATCCACACAGCATTCCACAAAGGAAGCATCCTCACCGATGTCAAGCAATTCCTGAATATTGAAATAATACCGGCAAGCCAAATCGCTCATGAATCTGGGAGGATTGGTAGTCCTGTTATGGATAACAACTTTCACCTGAAGCCCAGCATCAGTTTCCTGATTTTTGGCAGCGGTCACAAAGACTTCCGGATGACTTTCACAAGTACCGCCTTCTTTTGGCTGAGACATATCCCAATCGGGGATAATGTGATTTTGGTCTTCCAGTTCTTTACCCTTTGCGCCGTAGAAATGATACAATCCGGCGAGGTCTCCGCAGAAGCCAGCGTTATAGTCATCAGTGACTTCATTATAGATATAGTCTTTTGTTTCGTCGTGGTGATAATCTTTCAAATCAGGACCCCCGACAAGCGCACCATACAGAATATGTTCTTCACCGACCGGATTTTCCTGCGACTGTGTAGCGGAGCAATGAGCAGCACGGTGGTGGGGCTGGCTTGCATAGCTGTACTCATAGCCGACTTCATAAGCGTAACCCATAGGGTTATCACCAAGGATGTATTCCATCTGACGTTTCGCCCATGGCAGGAATGTTTCATCACCAGTAGTTTTTGCATAAACACAAGCGCAAAGTCCGGCAGCGGTGTTATATCTTGCTGAACCATATTCAGATACTACCGCCCATCCGTTGGGGGATTTAGCGATAAAGTCGCCACTGGTCTGACTGTCCGGCAGTGAAGGAATTTCATCATAAGTCATTGGCTTATTCCAGAGTGTATCATCCAAACCGAACAATTTATGCCCATGAACAGGCTCATAGCCCCATTCAGAGCTGTCAATTGTAGAAGCACAGCCCGACCAGAATTCCAGATTATAGCGGAAAATATACCAGTCACGGGCGAGATTTGTCACAGGTGCAAGTTTAGCAAACACACCGCCCCATACAGTATCCCAGCAGTGAACCCAGATATTCTGCCAGCACTGACCTGTATCAGAAATAATGCGTTTCATATAGCCAGTATAGGGGTGACTGCCTTTTTCAGTGGTGACAGTTTCATCAACAGAAATAATATCATCAATATAATCATAATTTTCGGTACAGTAATAAAGCCATACTGCCGCCCATGCCAGTTCATCATAGTCATAGCTGGACGGATAGAAACCACCGTCATAACCCAGACTGGTAGATTTTGGCGTTCCCTGTTCACGGTCATCAATTTCGGTATGAGTTTCCACGGCAAAATCATAGAGAGCCTTTGCATACTGCAATGATTTTTCTGCATATTCAGGGTCAGTTTCCTTGAAATTCAGATAATTGATAGCCAATGATGCAGCAGCACCGGCGCACTGGTCAGAAGCCGGAGTTTCAGTTGTTGCGAAATAGGCAGGACGTTTCACCGCACAGGAAGAAGTTGCCACAACAGTATCATCAACTTGCAGTTCAGGCGCACACCAATAATTATGGTCATTGTTGCCTTCGCCGACCTGATAGCAATAGCCGACAACTTTCCCGTCATCATCCAGAAATGTAGCTTTGAGGAAATAATCGTTAATCCAGCGGAGTTCATCTTCCACATGGTCTTGAAGCCCCATTTCCTTGTAATCATCACGGAATTCATAGTAACCCCAGCCGACAGTAGAAGCAGAATAAGCACCTGGAAGCCCGAATTTGACATGGTCGCCGGCATCGTGCCAGCCACCAGTAAGGTCAAGCATTCCGTCACCGTCAGGGTCAAGGTATTTCCGATTTGCTTCGATAAACTCGGCACTCATATTCGTACCTTCATACAAACCAGCCTGAGCGGAAAGTCCGCCGTCACCCTTACCGGAGTCTTCCTCCGCCTTCTTGTCGCCGTTTTCCAGAACTTTCATAGGCTGGAGAGGGATTTCCTTGTCTTTGACGTGACAATCTTCACGCCATGTATAATATCCGTCTTCGCCGACTTTGTCCCCGCATTTATTGGCATCATAGAAACAAAGTGCCAGCTGAAGAGCCTCTGCAAAATTATCATAATTATTCTGATGTTCTGTATCGACCACAGCAGCACTGACATTAGAAGCACAGAAAGAAGTTGACATTGTCGCACAAGCAGACAAGGCAACCACCCTTCTGACTATCTTTTTTAAATTCATGGTTACACCTTCCTAATAAAAATATGACATCCTCCCCCGCCTGTAGAGGGGGAGGCTTCCCCTCGCCAACGGGTTTGGTTCTTGCTCAATAGCACTACTGTGCTAAGTATCAACAAGCTAACTCCGTGTGTCCCACGGTTTTTATGATAAGTTTGTCGGCAAAACTGACTTTGCACTTTTCATTCCTAATTGGTTACAGGTCATAGAAGTCAACTCATCAGAATCCCTTATCATGGGCGGA
>DGHF01000150.1:8537-27345 GCA_002392545.1 Ruminococcus sp. UBA3855 | reverse complement strand
CCAGACCCGAACACGATAACTTTTTTCTTTCCGGTGTTGCGGTGCTGAATAAATTCTTCGGCTTCGTTTTCGCTGTCGTAGGTCGAATAAAAGTAAGGTGTTTCTGCTTTGAATTCGCCTGCACAGGTATCCACCATCTTGTAAACTGCGTTTTGATGGATGGGGCATTTCTGACCGGACATTCTTTCAATGGTCTTGTCGAGATAGCCCATATTTTTGGCAGTGAGGTATTTTTCTTGAGTGAGTTCACCCTCTGCAAGCCATTGTTCCAATTCAACCAGATTCAGGAGTTTATCAAGAAACCATTCATCAATTAAAGTAATTTCGTGGATTTTCTCAATGGATACGCCTTTTTTAAGCAGTGCAAACACCTCAAAAGAGCGTTCATCTTCCACACCTTTTTTGACGTGTTCCAACAATTCTTCCACAGACATTTCCTCGAATTTTTTCATATTCATAGAGTCGATGCCTAATTCTGTTGAACGAACGGCTTTCATCATAGCTTGTTCGAAACTTGTCCCAATTGCCATGACTTCGCCAGTGGCTTTCATTTGCGTACCAAGGGTACGTTTTGCATAGACGAATTTATCAAAAGCCCATTTCGGGAACTTCACAACGACGTAATCAAGCGCAGGTTCAAAGCAAGCGTAAGTTTTTCCGGTAACCTGATTGATAATTTCGTCAAGGGTGTAACCGATAGCGATTCTTGTCGCCACTTTTGCAATGGGATAACCAGTCGCCTTTGATGCCAATGCAGACGAACGGGACACACGAGGATTCACTTCAATGACAGCATATTCCATGCTTTCCGGATGCAATGCGAATTGACAGTTACAACCGCCTTCCACTTTCAATTCAGAAATGATATTCAGGGAAGCCGTTCTCAACATCTGATATTCTCTGTCGGATAATGTCACCGCCGGAGCGATAACAATGCTGTCACCAGTATGCACTCCAACAGGGTCGAAATTTTCCATGGAACATACTGTAATCACGTTTCCTTTTCTGTCACGGATAACCTCGAATTCAATTTCTTTCCAACCACTGATACATTTTTCAATGAGTACCTGTGTAATGGGGGAAAGCCGTAAACCATTGGTGGCAATGTCTCGAAGCTGTTCTTCATTATTGGCAATTCCTCCGCCAGTACCGCCCAATGTGAACGCCGGACGGACTATCACCGGATAATCAATCACCTTTGCAAATTCGACAGCATCCTCAACAGTTTCCACGACTTTGGAAGGAATGCAGGGTTCACCGATTTTTTCCATGGTATCTTTGAAAGCCTGTCTGTCCTCTGCCTTGTGGATGGTTTCAGGATTTGCACCCAATAATTTGACATGATGCTTGTCAAGAAATCCTTCTTCCGCCAACTGCATGGAAAGTGTTAAACCAGTCTGACCGCCTAATGTTGACAATACGCTGTCAGGCTTTTCAATTTCAATGACACGCTTCACACAATCCAGTGTCAGCGGTTCAATATAGATATGGTCAGCCATTGCCTTGTCTGTCATGATGGTGGCAGGATTGGAGTTAATCAGTACAACTTCCAGCCCCTCTTGTTTCAAAGCACGGCAAGCCTGTGCGCCTGCATAGTCAAATTCCGCAGCTTGTCCAATGACAATAGGTCCTGAACCGATTACCAATACTTTTTTAATGTCCTTGCGAAGTGGCATATTACTTTCCCTCCTTGTAAGCATCCATACGGTTGGTGAATTCGTCAAACAGATATGCAGTATCTAAAGGTCCTCCATGTGCTTCCGGATGGAACTGGACAGTGAAGCAATTGATATTTTTATAACGAACTCCCTCACAGGTTTTGTCATTGGCATTGATATGAGAAACTTCACCAATTTCAGGATTCAGACTCTCGCCAACAACTGCATAGCCATGATTCTGGCTTGTAACGTAAGTTTTCCCGCTTGCCAAATCAATAACAGGCTGATTTGCACCTCTGTGACCGTACTTGAGTTTTTCCGTCTTTGCGCCCATTGCGAGAGCCATTAACTGATGTCCCAGACAGATACCAAACATAGGAATTCCCAATTTTGAAATCTCTTTCAGGTTTTCAATGACAGTCACATTTTCGGCAGGGTCGCCCGGACCATTGGAAAGCATAATTCCATCAGGGTTGATTTCCTCAATGGTCTTTGCATCTGTATCCGCCGGAACAACGATAATTTCACACCCACGATTCATGAGGGATTTCCGGATATAGCGTTTATAGCCGAAATCCATCAGGACAACACGATATTCCACGGATTCAGGGGTATAGGTATGAATTTCAGGAGTGGTGACATTTTCCACCGCCTTTTCAATATGACAGGATGCAAGCAGATTCTGAATTTCGTCCTTGATTTCGTCGGGGTTTGTAGTGGTGATAATGCCGTTCATGACACCAGTTTCACGGATGATTTTCGTTAAATGCCTTGTATCAATGCCGTAAATGCCAATCACATTCAAGCGTTTCAGAAAGTGGTCAATGCTGTCTTCTGAACGGAAATTAGACGGCGCATTGCACCACTCTCTGACAATATAACCGCTGACATATGATTTTGTCGATTCATAATCCTGAGAATTGACACCATAATTGCCAATCAGGGGGAAAGTCTGCGTGACAATCTGACCATAATAACTAGGGTCGGTCAAAGTTTCCTGATACCCTGTCATTCCGGTTGTGAAGACGACTTCGCCGGAAGTAATGCCCTCTGCGCCGAAACTTTTCCCCTTGAAAACACAGCCATTTTCAAGAACCAGCCAAGCAGGCTTGCTTTCTTTTATCAATGCCATAAACCTACATCCTTTCTTTGTATTGGATTTTAATTACTTGATTTTCACGAAAGAGGTAATGTCGTCACGCATCCGGATTGCTTCACGTCTGGCAGCCTTTGCGAACTCCTGCGGGTCACAGCCTTCTTTCTGGTAAGCGCACATGATAGCTCTGGAAGAATTGACAATACCGCCGAGACCGTTTTCATCAAACGCACCAGCGACACCTTCCGCACCGCCTCCCTGTGCGCCGTACCCCGGAACGAGGAAGAATGTGTGGGGCAGTCTTGCACGGAGTTCTTTCAGCTGTGCCGGATAAGTCGCACCGACTACCGCACCGACTGCGGAATAACCAGATTTTCCGATGGTATCAGCTCCCCATTTTTCGCACAAATCGCCCATTCTTGCATAAAGCGGTACGCCGTCCATTAACTGGTCTTGCAGTTCGCCCGAAGACGGATTCGAAGTCTTGACAAGTACGAAAATACCCTTGTCTCTCGTCTTGCAGACTTCCAAAAGGGGAGTGATTCCGTCCGTGCCAAGATACCCATTGACAGTCAAAGCATCTGCGCCGAACGGTTCAAGCTCATTTTCCCCAACCATGACCGTGCCCAGATGTGCAGCAGTATAAGCCTGCATGGTTGCGCCGATGTCGTTTCTTTTTCCGTCGGTGATGACAAACATTCCCTTTGCCCTTGCATAACGAATGGTATCTTCAAGGGTTTTCACACCAGCCCAGCCGTACATTTCATAATATGCCGCCTGCGGTTTGATAGCCGGAACAATATCATAAATTTCGTTGATAATCGCCTTGTTAAATGCAAAAATCGCACTTGCAGCGGCTTTCAGACTGCATCCGTCTTCTTCACGGTATTTTGCCTTGAGAAATTCCGGAACGTAGTCAAGCTTCGGGTCAAGCCCTACCACAGAGGGGTTGCCAGTTTCCTTAATCTTTGCAATCAATCTTTCGAATCCCATAATTATGACTCCTTTCGAGTTTTTTTCGGTTTTTTGGTTTCTTTAGGTTCTTCGTATTCATAACGGATTTCGCCGTTTGAAATCGTCATCATGACTTTTCCGGTCAGTTCCATGTCACGGAAAGCGGTATTGCATGATTTGCTGTGCAATTTTGTGACATCAACAACCCATTTTTTGTTAAGGTCTGCGAGAATTAAATTTGCAGGGGCATGAACTCGGATTGTTTCACGGGGGAGACCTAAAATCCTTCTTGGGTTAATGTTCATCAGCTCATTGATTCGTTGCAGGGAAATTTTACCAGTATGGTACAACGCTGTCAGAACAGCTGCGAAAGAAGTTTCCAGACCTACAATTCCATTAGGGGCTTTTTCGAAATCTGCTTTCTCCTCTTGGGTATGGGGTGCATGGTCAGTGATAATGCAGTCAATTGTTCCGTCAATCACAGCTTCTTCAATGGCTTTCCGGTCGGATTCTTCACGAAGAGGGGGATTCATGCGGTCATTGGCATTGCGTGAGCGCAGTTTCTCATGCGTCAGCATGAAATAATGCGGAGCTGTTTCACAAGTCACCTGTACCCCTAACTGTTTCGCCGTGCGGATAATGTCAGCACAGCCCTTAGTGCTGATATGGCAGATGTGAACTTTTCCTTGTACAGAATTTGCGAGAATAATTTCTCTTGCAGTAATATACTCTTCGGAGCTTCTGTCCATGCCCTTCACACCGAGTTCCTCCGACACAGAGCCTTTGTGCATGATTCCGCCGTTGATGATATTCAAATCTTCACAGTGGGATGCAATAAGCATATTCGCTTCTTTGGCTTTTTTGAGAGCGACTCTCATCATTTCGGCATTTCTGACGGGTTTTCCGTCATCTGAGAGAGCCGCTGCGCCGTGGGCTTTCAGCTCCTCAAAATCGGTTAATTCCTTGCCTTTCATGCCCTTTGTGATACAAGCAACCGGATACACTCTGACACCTGTTCCCTTTGCCTTGTCGATGATATACTGCAAAATCTCCGGAGAATCAACAGGCGGTGTGGTGTTGGGCATGGCAAGCACTCCGGTGACACCTCCGGCTAATGCCGCCTGACAGCCTGTGAGAATATCCTCCTTGTGGGTCTGTCCGGGGTCACGGAAATGCACATGCATATCAAAGAATGACGGCATAGCAATCAGTCCCTGACCATTGATAACACGGTCACAAGGTTCGTCAATCCCTGATGCAATTTTAGCAATTTTTCCGTTTTGAATCAAGATATCTGTTACACTATCAAGATTCTTGTCAACTGCATGAACGTTCTGAATCAGTATTTTCATGAAACAGCTCCTTTCTGCCGGAATTCCGGCTCTTTCATAAATTCATTTTACAAAAAAGCACCTGTATGACAAGTGCTTTTCTGAAAAAAGTTTTGTTTTAACCAGCAAGGTCGGCATTGGTAACAACGCCCTCTGCATCAATATCGGCTACAATCGCATGACATGCAAAATAATCAGGACGACAGCGTAAAAATACCTGAATACCTGCCTTGACTGCACCCTCGCTGAGGTCAATGGTTACATTGTCAAGATGAATGCTGTTAATGAAGTCTTCTTCTGTGATGGGAAGGAATACCTTGCTTCCGTCGTCAACAACATAACATACCTGCTCTTCGTCCTGTGCCTGCGGATAGGTTGCGCACCATTGCTCAGCAATGCCGATAATTCCGCCGGCAATGAGAGAACGTGCAATATAATCCCTTGCATCTCCGAGCCAGTTCAGCTTTTCATTGACAACGGCAATATATTTGCAAATATCTGCTTCGGGGTCGTCAGAATCTTCGCTGAAATCAACATCAACGTCACAAACATCTTCTCCCCACATGGTAAACGAACCAGAGAAACCAGAAGAACCATCAAATTCAAAGTCAGAAACCTGAATGGGGTACTCAAACCCTCCAGACTTTTCTTCCTGCTGTGCTTCTTCTACTCCCTCATGAATCACGTCTACGACTTCACCGCAGTTTCTGCAAACATAAGCACGGATGAACTCACTGGGCATAGGAAAGCTTGCATTTTCGCCCTCCGGCGTAAATAATAATCCTTCCGGTGAAGAAATTTCACCGATGATAATATCGTCACTCTGACAGCTGGGGCATACTTTATTCATAAATAATCCTCCTTTATTGATTACTTCATTTTATTGTATCTTCATCTGGAAACCGTTGACTGTGACTTCCTGATTGTCAAGGGAAATCATCAGGAAACGGCGACCATCAATTTCACGGGTGGTAATTCTGTCGGTAGGGTCTCCGCTGATGTTCACAGTAATTCCCTCTGAACTGAGTGTTGTCTTGCTGTCGGTCAAATTGGATGCCATGAAATAATTTCCCTCCGTTGCTTCCTGATAGAGTTTCTGCGCCTCTTCTGCGCATTCCTGAGAAACTCCGGAATCAAGAAGAACGTCACGGACAAAAATATCACTCACTACAGGCGGTTCAGGTTCATTGGCAAAGGTCTTTGCATAGTCCTGAATTTTTTCGTTGACACTGGCAATCACATTCAAATTGAGTTCCTCGCCAACTGCCTTGTCAAGCACCGCACGGAATGTCTCTTTCTCTTCCTCTGCGGAAAGGATGAACTGACAGCCAAGAACATCTTCAATGATAGACACATTGGGGTCTTTGGGCTTTTTGGTGAAATACATGACGTGATTCACATCAGGTCCTCTGCCTGTGAAAGTCGGGAACAGGAAGCCATCTGTCGGGGCATCAGCAACCACTCTGTCAAACTTGGTCTTGCGGATGATGTTGTTTTCGTCCTCGTCATAAATCAGACCGTCCACACGGGATTCAACAGGACAAACCGCACCGACAAGGAAATGAAATTCCCGTGCATCATATTTATTTTTTTCGCCGAACTTGTTTTTCTCGAAAACAGTATATGTACACTGTGCCACAAACAGCGCATAGGGGAGTGTATAGACCATTTTTTCTGTGATGTGTGCAACGAATTTATCCATTTGTTCTTCATCCGTCAGTCCTTTTTGAAGCAGTTCCCACAACAAATTCTGTGGCTGGTCTTCTTCATAGGTTTCATTCGGGAAGGGATATTCAATCAGCCCTTTTCCTAATGTCCCTTTCAGGACTTTTTCAAGAGTTGTGTACAGAACGCTCATTTCTTCCTGCGGAATCTCTGCAAATGTGCGGACAATACGAAAACGCTGTGTTTTTTCGGAATCAATGAAAGTAGAAAAGACTTTTTCAACAACTAAAAGGTCATCTTCCGGAAAAAAATGCTTTTTCAGCTCCGCCAAATCCTTCTTGTTCATAGTAGTTGCTCCTATTCTTCTGTTTTGATACAGAGTTATTCATAATACAATTCTAACATACAATACACTTGACAGTCAATATACAACTTAAACAAATAAAAGTTCATGATTTTGTCTGATTTTTACGTTTCTGTCAATTCCCTGCCTGTATAGAATGACTAATTTTCATTGAAATATTGTGGAAATTCTGGGGTTTTGCAGAAATCGGAGAAATATGGAAAACGGCAAAATCAGCATTTTTTTGATGAATCGGTTGAAAATTTCCTCTTGCATATTTCTCAGAATTGTGTTATACTTAATATATCCTATTTTACAAAAAGAAAGTGAGGTCAGTTTCATGAAATACGGATTTGTGAAAGTTGCCTGTTGTGCCCCTGCGCTGAAAGTTGCAGACTGTGAATACAATGTCACTCAGATGCTGGAGGAAGCAAAAAAAGCAAATCAGAAAGGTGTGAAAGTTCTCTGTTTTCCGGAACTTTCCGTAACAGGTTACACTTGCGGAGACTTGTTTTTGCAGGATACTTTGATTGGTTCAGCAGAAGAAGAGCTGATTCGCCTTGTAAAGGGGACAGCAAAATATGAAATGATTGTCATTGCCGGTTTTCCGTTTGTGCAGAATAACAGACTTTTCAATTGTGCAGGAATCATTTACAAAGGCGAAATTCTGGGAATCGTCCCGAAAACGAACATTCCCAATTATGGCGAGTTCTACGAAGCAAGACATTTTTCAGCCGGTTATCCTGCCGGATACTGTGTGAACATCGGGAACTATGCGGATGTTCCTTTCGGAACAGACCAGATATTCACCTGTGAAGAATTGCCGGATTTCTGCTTTGGTGTGGAAATCTGCGAAGATTTATGGGTCAGCGATACCCCGTCCGTGAAACTGGCGCAAAATGGTGCAGTGATGATTTTCAATCTCTCTGCGAGTGACGAAGTAATTGGCAAAAAGGAATACCGCAGGACACTTGTAAAAGCGAAATCGGGAAGCCTGCTTTGTGCGTATGCATACGCAGATGCAGGAATCGGAGAATCCACACAAGATATGGTCTTTGCAGGTCATCAGCTCATTGCAGAAAATGGCACAATCCTTGCGGAATCCGGACTGTTTGAGGGCGGTATGATTGTTTCTGACATTGATGTTTTCAGGCTGAATTACGAAAGAAGACGTTCTTCCACTTGGAAATCAGCCGAACCTGAGGAAGAATATTATAACCCCAGATTCTCCATGAAACTCACAGAAACCACGTTTGACCGCACATTCCCGAAACATCCCTTTGTACCGTCTGATAAAGCCATTCTTGACGACAGATGCGAGGAAATTTTAACCATGCAGTCTGTCGGACTGATGACAAGATTAAAGCATATCAACGGTAAAAAGGCGGTTGTGGGACTTTCCGGCGGTCTGGATTCCACACTGGCATTGATTGTCATGACCCATGCATTTGACAGGCTCGGCATTGACCGTTCCGGTATTATCGCCGTGACAATGCCCTGTTTCGGTACGACTGACCGCACCTATACAAACGCCTGCAAACTTGCCAAGGCTTACGGTGTCACTCTGCGAGAAATTCCCATCCGTGACAGCGTGAGACAGCATTTCAAAGACATTGGTCATGATGAAAATATTCATGATGTCACCTATGAAAATTGTCAGGCACGAGAGCGCACTCAGGTGTTAATGGACATTGCCAATCAGGTGAATGGTATTGTTATCGGGACAGGTGATTTGTCCGAACTGGCATTAGGATGGGCAACCTATAACGGCGACCATATGAGTATGTACGGAGTCAACAGCTCCATCCCGAAAACGCTCGTCCGCTATCTGACCGCTTATGAAGCAAGCCATTCTGACGGCGAACTGAAAACAGTCCTGCTTGACATTCTGGATACCCCTGTCAGCCCTGAACTTCTTCCCCCTGATTCTGACGGCGATATTGCACAGAAAACAGAGGATGTTGTCGGTCCTTATGAACTGCATGATTTCTTTTTGTACTATATGGTAAGAATGGGCTTCTCTCCTAGTAAAATCTATCGTTTAGCAGTCAATGCCTTTGCAGAGGATTACACCGAAGAAATCATTCTGAAATGGGAGAAAAAATTTTATTGGCGATTTTTCTCACAGCAGTTCAAGCGTTCCTGTCTGCCAGATGCCCCCAAAGTCGGAACAGTCACCCTTTCCCCACGAGGTGACTGGAGAATGCCAAGTGATGCTTGTGTCAATCTCTGGATGAAGGAACTCAACGACATTCAGAAAGAACTTGAACTCCGCAGAAGAGCTGAGAAAAAAGTAGATGATGCAGTACAGTTTGCGGAATCTGTCGGGAATACCGTCAGCGACATTGCCGAAACTGTCGGAAATGCCGTTTCGGATGCAGTCGGGACAATTTTAAATTCTTCTGACCCCGAAAATTTTAGCCGTCGTATGCAGGAACGCAGTTCCGAAATCGCCGACTTTTTTACCTCCAAATTTGAACGCTTCATGAAAGAGGCGGAGAAAGCGGTTCAGAATGAGGCTGAAACTGCCGGAACTCCCGATTCTGAGGAAGAGAACCCCGAACCTATTTCACCAGAAACAGACAATGTTTCTGATATTTCAGACCAAGAAGGCGGTGAATAAAATTGTCAAAAAAGAAAAAAGAAAAGGGGAAACTCAAAGAAAAAATGAAAGAAGCCAAGGACAAGGAAAAAAGATATTTTCTGATTGATTACGAAAATGTCCATATGGCTGGTCTGGCTGGTGTGGAAGAACTTACCAAGAACGACAAGGTGTTTATTTTCTACAGTCAGAATGCGGATTCCCTTAATTTCGAGGTGATGAAACTCATCTCCACAACCAAGGCTCGTGTGGAATATATCAAAGTTGATACGCAGGGGAAGAATGCGCTGGATTTCCAGCTTTCTTCCTACATAGGCTACCTTTTGGGACAGGATGAAGGCTGTGAATGCTATATTGTCAGTAATGACAAAGGCTATGTCAATGTACAGATTTTCTGGTTCAAATTGGGTCAGAAAGTCAAGCTTATTCCCAATATTCGGGAAAGAAGAATTGCAACTGTCAAACAGCAGGATATTATTGATGTGATTATGACAGTCTCCATTCTTAACGATGCCGAAAAAACACAGGCTTCCGACCTCGTTTGGAAGCACATGAAAACAGGCTCGCCCCATCTGGCACATATCAAAGTTGGTATCAATAATGATTTGGTTCATGCGCTGGGCGGAGAGAAAACAAAGGCGATTTTCAATGCCATTCGTCCGTTAATGAAGTAAAGGAGCTGTCAGATGAAACGCTATTTTTTAATCGACTATGAAGCAGTGCAGAATCTTGACGGTATCGAAAATCTCAATGAAACGGATGTTGTAATTCTTTTGTTCATGGACGACAGCAAGGGTGTGAGTTTCCGCACCCTTGCCAAAATGAACGCATCCAAAGCCGAAATCCAGCAGAAATTTGTCAACGGCAAGAACGAAACAGATATGTGTTATGCAGTAGCTTTTATTATCGGACAGATTTCATCAAAGGGCGACGAAATTATTTTGATTGCAAAGTCAAATGATTTTTCATTGTTCCTGAAAACGTTCACAGAAGATGCAAATATCAAACTCTCTGATTATGAGAGCATTGAGAATTTTCTCAAGAATGAGCCGGAAGAAATCGAGGAAGAGCCAGAAGCACCCTCTTTCAATGGAAAGAGCAATGATGACTACAATGAATTACTAATTAAATTCGGGATAACAGTACCACCATTTTTCGATAGAATTATCAACTTCATCGAAAAATCTCGCCATACTTTGATTGCAGATGCAAATATTATTTACCGCCTTGCTTTATTATTCTGGGCGGTGAGAGATGCTCCAAAGGAAATCAATGAAAAAATTGATGCTGTTTCTGATATTACGAAATGGAAAAGGCGAGCACTGGAAGCATATGTTGCTTGGTATCAAGAAATATTAAAGGAGGAAAATTTACAATGACCTACAAAGAAAGTTTTATTCAATTTATGGTAGAGTGTGGAGTACTCACATTTGGAGAATTCACGCTCAAATCCGGCAGAGTTGCACCGTATTTCATCAACTGCGGTAACTACAAGACAGGCGGACAGCTCCGCCGTCTGGGCGAATATTATGCAACCTGCATTCATGAAAATAACATCCCTGTGGAAACGCTGTTTGGTCCTGCTTACAAGGGCATTCCGCTGGCGGTTTCTGCATCCACGGCATTAAGCGCAAAGTATGAGCAGGAAGTCTATTATTGTTTCGACCGCAAGGAAGCCAAAGACCACGGCGAGGGCGGTATGTTCGTAGGAAAGCAGTTGACCGACGGTGAAAAAGTTGTTATCATTGATGATGTCATGACCTCTGGAAAGGCTCTCCGTGAATCCATGCCGAAACTGATGGGTCAGGCAAAAGTGGACGTGACCGGAATGGTTATCACCGTTGACCGCATGGAAAAGGGCACAGGTGAACTTTCAGCCGTTCAGGAAGTCAAGCAGGAATTTGGTGTGACCGTTTACCCGATTGTCACCATGGCGGACATTGTGGATGCTATCAAGAATGATGTGGTTTCTGGCAAGGAATACCTTGACAAAATGCTTGCTTACCGTGAGCAGTACGGTGTATAATTCGACGAAAAGACCGCCCGAAATATGGCGGTCTTTTTTCATTTCAAAAATTTTTTGAATTTTTTTGAAAAAAACACTTGACAAATCATTGAAAACGTGCTATAATTATACATGTTGATGCCGCTGTGGCGGAATTGGCAGACGCAGCAGACTCAAAATCTGCCGCCAGCGATGGTGTACCGGTTCAAGTCCGGTCAGCGGCACTTATAAAGAATACCGTGTTTCAGAGTGAAGGAACACGGATTTTTTATATCTGATTCAGGGGAAAGCATTTTGATAAATGCTTTCCCCTGATGTTTTTATGTTTCGCTGTTGAGGGCTTTTAATTTTTCGAACTGCGTTTTGATTTCATTCAGCAGGGGGGAATAATCGGTCTGTACCTGATTTCTGAGCAGCTCAGTGATTTCAATGACAGGATTCGACAGCGGAGAAAGTGAAAGATTGGTGTACATACCTTTCATACCATGAGCGATTTCAAGCAGTTCATATCCATTCATTTCAGGCATGAGCAAATCCAGCAAAATCAAGGAAAGCAGTTTTTCATTTTCTCTGATGAGCTGTAGAGCCTGTATGCCGTTTTCTGCATAGATGGCTTCATAATCCTGACTGATAATAAACCCCAACAGCTTTCTGTTGACAGCTTCATCATCCACTACGAGAATTTTACGGTGGATGTTTTTTCTCTTCTGGCAGTTTTTTCCATAACGAAAGTTCTCCTTCAAAAATATGATACTTCCATTATATCACATTTTCCGTCATTTTGCAAGATGCTTTTTGTCAATCTGACAAAATATATCATCAAATTCACAATGTCGAAAAAAACAAAATAGACTCTCATCTAACATCTCCAAAAACTATTGACAAACTTTTCAGGATGTGCTAGAATGGTGTTGTAAGGCAAAAACCCAACCATTGATACACGTTTTATGGAGGTCAAACATGGAAAAAATTATTGGTGGAATCAAAAGGGATTGTTACCCTCTGACCCCTGCGCAAATGGTACAGATGTACACATTACAGGCAAGTCCTACTGACGAAGTTGTCAACATCGGGACAGGTCAGTATTTTGAGAGAAAAATGAATGTTTCGGCACTGCGTGAGGCTCTCAACCGTGCGGTAGAACGCTGTGAGGCACTGCGCCTGCGTTTGTGGCAAGACCCTGAAACAGGGGAACTCTGGCAGTATGTTATGCCGTATAAGAATAAGTATTTCGAATACTACGATTTTTCCGAACTGAAAGAAGAAACAGCTACGGAAATCATGAAAAAATGGACTTCTCAGCCCTTTGATACTTACCGTGACGAACTTTTCAGAATCGTGATTGTTTCCATGCCCAACGGATATAACGGCTATTATCTGAATGTTCATCATGTATGTGCAGACTCTGGCTCTGTAATTGCATTCACTAAGGATGTTATGGAGATTTATTGTAGTTTGGTTTACGGCACTCCTTATCCGTCGCCTATGACTTCTTACATTGAATCCCTCAAAAAAGATATGGAATATGAAGGAAGCAAAAAAGCCAAGCGTGATGAAGAATTCTGGCAGGAAAAGCTCAATATGCCCGAACCGCTGTTTACTGACTTCACAGGGCCGGGGCGTTTGCAGGAAGCTCGCAGAGAGTCAGGGAATCCCGAACAGAGATGGTGTCCGCTTCCCACCAAGGACAGTGCCGGAAATACCATTACTTATGACCTTGATGTAGATTCTACGAATAAACTCCTTGCATTTGCAGAGGAGCACGAAGTTCCGGTCAGTGCCGTGATTCTCCATGCCATCCGTACCGTACTCTGCAAATTCAACAACAATGCAACTGACATCACCATCAGAGACTTTATCAGCCGTCGTTCCACAATACTCCACAAGAAATGCGGTGGTTGCCGGATGCATTGCCTTCCTTTGAGAACCATCATGCCCGTTGATACCACTGTCATGGAATCCATTAAGATTCTGACAAAGGAACAACAGCAGGTATTTTTACACGCAGATTATTCCACAATGAAATATTATTATCTGGAGCGTATGCGCTACGGTTACGGAGATGCAGGATGCTATCACAGTGTTGCATTCACTTATCAGCCGGCAAGTGCAAAGAGTATGCCCTCTTATCTGAAGGGAATTGGTTTCAAGGGTCGCTGGTATACTTCCGGTCGTCAGCCTCAGCCGATGTACGTCACAGCAATGCACCGTCCGGGGGACGGCGGTTTGACCTTCTATTTTGGTTATCAGCTGGAAAGTGCAACCCCTGAAGAAATTGAATTCCTGTATTACTTTACTGGTCGTGTGTTGTTCCGCAGTATCGAAAATCCGGACAAGACATTGCAGGAAATTATGGATATGGTTTAATGATTTGAAAAAGGAGAATGAATTATGTTTGAAAAGCTGAAAGAAATGATTGTCCAGTATGTGGAAGTATCCGAAGACGAAATTACAAAAACTTCCCGTTTCGCTGAGGATTTGGGGTTCAATTCCTATGATTTCATGTCCATGATGGGCGATGCAGAAGACGAATTTGACCTTGAAATTGATGAAGCCGAAGCCGTTTCCAAAAAGACCGTCGGCGAACTGCTTGACTATCTGGAGGGAATTTCTGAATGATTCGTAGAGAAGAAGTCACTACCATCAAGGAGCTTGTTTATTTCGCAGGTGACAATTTCAGTGATGAGCCTTTCATCCGTGAATATGCTCACAAGAAATTTCAGGACACCAGTTTCCGGAAATTCCGTCAGGACTGTGACAGCCTCGCCGTGTGGATTCAGAAGGAATTCCCCAACGGGACACATGGAGCATTGGCAGGTCTGACAAGTTCAGGCTATCTGAAAGCATGGTTCGGGATTCAGTGTGCAAACAGCGTTTCCGTCCCGCTGGACTGTGCGAACAGTGCCGAGAAAATTGCTGATGAAGTCAACCGCTCTGACAGTGAAATTTTGTTTCTTGACGACAAACACGCCGGAGATTTACCGAAATTTAAGGCTCTTTGTCCGAAAGTCAAGTATTATATTCATGTTCATCATGCTTTTGAGGGGATGCTTTCACTCCCTGAAATCGTGGAGGAATATGCCGGACAAACCCCCGAAGGCATGACAAAGCCGGAGGATTTGACTGCAATTCTCTTCACATCCGGTACAACTGGATTAAGTAAAGGTGTCATGCTCAGCAATGCCAATTTAATTGACAATACGACTTGTGAACCCGATGAAAATTTCCGTGGTGAAAAGAGAATGACAGTCCTTCCGATTCATCATGTATTCTGTTTTACGTGTGACATTCTTTGTGGCATGTGGTACGGTCGTACCATCTGCGTGAATGATTCTCTGATGAGAATTGTCAAGAATTTGAAAATTTTCCAGCCGGACAATACCACTTTCGTGCCCATGATTGCAGGCTCAATTTTGAAGCGCATGGAACAGATGGCAGAAAAGAACCCCGATAAAATTGCAGTCGGGAAAGAAGTATTCGGCGAAAATTTCAAAATTATTTACAGTGGCGGTGCATATTTAAGCCCCAAGATTATCGAGGGGTATCGTGCGTTCGGCATTGAGATTGCACAGGGCTATGGTATGACGGAATGTGCGCCGAGAATCTGCACAGGTGTAAAGGGCTGTCCTTATCCGGAATCTGTCGGGAGAGTTGTACCACGTTGTGAAGTGAAAATTGTTGATAATGAAATCTGGGTAAAAAGTCCCTCTGTCATGATGGGCTATTATAAGAACCCCGAAGAAACCGCAAAGAGTTTGACCCCTGACGGTTGGTTAATGACCGGAGATTTGGGCTATCTGGATGACGGCTATCTGTACATTACAGGCAGAAAGAAAAATCTCATCATCCTCGCCAACGGTGAAAATGTTTCCCCTGAGGAAATCGAAAACCAGTTTGCATATTTCCAGCCCATCAAAGAAATTGTGGTTTATGAGAAAGATAACAGCATCACAGCAGAGGTCTACCCTGACCCTGAATATGTTTCTGATGATATCCGTGCAGAAATTCAGGCGAAAATTGATGCAGTCAACGACACATTCCCCCCTGCAAAGCGCATTGTTTCCCTTGTCATCCGTGAAACGGAATTCGAGAAAACCGCTTCCAGAAAAATCATCCGTTCCAGTATTATCGGAAAGTAATCATCCGCTCCCTGTCAGAAAATGGCAGGGAGCTTTTTGGATTTTGCATCCGGAATTTTTGGAAAATATACACTTTGCACAAGGCTTCGGAAACACTGTATTTCTGAATTACTGCCTGATATGAGAATAGTTTTTCACAAAAATGTCCTTCTGGATTGTGCAGAATGCCGAAATTTCTAAAAAGAATGGAATAATTGTGGACATTTCCGGCGATATATGTTATAATGAACCTGTGTGGAATTGATGTTAAATCTGTGAAAATTTCTCACACATATCATAAAAAAGGAGAAATTATTATGAAGTACAGAAATATGATTGCTGCTGTTTCAGCACTGGCAATTTGTGCTGTTCCTTTCTCTGCGTTCGGTTCTCTGACAGCAAGTGCCGAAAAACAGGAATCTTACACTTTCTATCTCGGCGGTCAGTACGGTTCACATGAATCATTCTTTGATGAACCTGACCAAGCCGGAAATCCTGCTGTTGTAGTCACAGAAGATGATGTAGAATATACTGCTGTTGTAACCGGAGAAGGTGGCGACGCTTCCGGAAACCTGATTCTGTATTTGCAGTCTGATGCAAATATTTATGAATATGGCGAAGGCGAAGAAGAGAATTATAAAAACGGTCTTGAGGCTGGCACAATCAATATTGAAATTGTTTCCGTGAAGGTCGACGGTCAGGAAGTTGAGTATAATCGCAGTGAGGGTGCTCTGAATGTCGCTAATGATGGTACATCTCTCCGCATTAACGTTTACAATCCTTACCAGCCCTATCCGGAAGGCACAAAGGATATTGACCCTGCATTCAGCGTTGCAGAAAGCATTGAAGTTACATTCAAGACAAGTGGTCTTTTCGAAGTAGAAGAAGTAAAGGATTACACAGAAGCTTCTGTTGACGGTGTCAATTATCACGTATATGCAGACCATGCTGTTGTTGTCGGTGCTGATACTGCAAATGTAGTAATTCAGGACGAAGTAGAAGGTCAGCCTGTAACAGAAATTGCTGAGGATGCATTCAAGGATGCAACAATCACCAACCTTCACATTGGCAGAAATCTCCCTGCAATTGATGCTGGTCTTTTCAGCAATGCTTCCGGAATTTCCAACATCACTGTTGACGAAGATAACAAAGATTTTGCTTCCAGAAACGGAGTACTTTACAATAAGGACTTCACAAAGGTTATTCTTTATCCTTCTGGTTCATCTGAATATGTGTATGTAATGCCCTACACTGTAACAGAAATTGCAGACCATGCATTTGAAAACAATCAGATTGGCAAGATTGTAACCAGTGAGGACATCAAGACAATTGGTAACTATGCATTTGCAAATTCCAAGTATCTGGAATCTATTCGTGTACCACAGTTTACTGTTTCTGTTGGCGAACATGCTTTTGAAAATTGCCCCAACCTCAAAGAAGTGATTTTTGAAAGTGCATGTACTATTCCTCAGGATGCAACCACCATCTCTAATGGTGCAAAAGTTCCGGAAGATGCACAGCCCGCAGAAGACGGCACAGAACCCGAAGCAGTTCCTTATTTCGAGGGTACTATCTATGGTATCAAGGGTTCAGATGCTGAAAAGTATGCAACAACTTACAAGTATAAGTATGTAGAATCTGAGACACAGAAGATGATTATTGACGAAGAACTCGGCAGAACTACCACTACTAACAATACTTCTACTAACAATACTTCCAGCTCCTCAAGTTCCAGCAGTTCTTCCAGCACAAAGAGCAGCACCTCCAGCACAAAGAGCAGTTCTTCCAGCTCCAGCAGTTCTTCTTCCTCTTCTTCCAGCAAAACTGCTGCACCCGCAACTTCTGACAAGCTCCCCACAGGTCTGGCTGCAATCGCCACAGCAATTCTGGCACTTGGTGTTTTCAGCAGACGCAAGGACATCTGAGAACAGATTTCGACTTTATTCGACATATTCTGAAACGGCGGAGAATTTTCTCCGCTGTTTTTTTGTTGTGCGCCAAAAAATGATTTTGTAAATTTTTTGTTTTCTGATTGACTACATATTCCAGAAACAAATCTTTCAAACATATATTTCACCATGTTTTCTATTCGAAATACAGCCCTAAACAATCAATTTGCCGTTTCATGTCATTTTCAGGAATACCATATCTTGTGTCAATAGGAACTAGTGTTTCCTGTGCTTCTCAGCATGTCAAAAACGTTGATTTTACGAAAAAAACGCCAGAAAATATACGTACATAACAAATTTTTAACGATTATAATTACTTAAATTGTGCATATTTTCTACTTGACAATCCCTCGAATATGCGGTATACTATTAGATAGTTTATAAAGTACGATACTATATCTTGTATATCATAGGAGGAAATCAAAAATGCCTATTTACATCACCAAAAGGGACGGGCGGAAAGTGCCGTTCCATATCGAAAAGATTACAGATGCAGTTTTCAAGTCGGCGCAGTCTGTCGGAGGAACTGACCGTGGTGAAGCTGTCCGCATTGCGGAAAAGGTCTGTGAAAGAATCGACAAGCAATGTGAAGACGTTCCCACCGTCGAAGAGGTTCAGGACATTGTGGAAAAAGTTCTCATTGAAGAAGGTCACGCAACCACGGCGAAAGCCTATATTGTTTACCGCCACGAAAGAACACGTGCAAGAGAAATGAAAACCAACCTCATGACCGTTCTCAAAGAATTGACATTCAATTCCGCCAAAGACAGCGACATCAAGAGGGAAAATGCTAATATTGATGGTGATACTGCTATGGGGACAATGCTCAAATACGGCAGTGTCTCAGCAAAAGAATTCTATGAGCTTTATGTTTTGAAGCCGGAACACGCAAAAGCCCATAAAAACGGTGATATTCACATTCATGACCTTGACTTTTTGACATTGACAACTACTTGCTGTCAGATTGATTTACTGAAACTGTTCAGCCATGGATTTTCAACAGGTCACGGCTTTTTACGTGAACCGAATGACATTGCAAGCTATTCTGCATTAGCATGTATTGCGATTCAGTCCAACCAGAACGACC
>DGHF01000150.1:0-8487 GCA_002392545.1 Ruminococcus sp. UBA3855 | reverse complement strand
AACCAGAACGACCAGCACGGCGGACAGAGTATCCCTAATTTCGATTATGCAATGGCGGAAGGTGTCAAAAAGACTTATGTTGCAAGATACCGTCAGAATGTCGCCCGTGCATTGGAACTTTTGACGGAAATCGAAAATCCCCTTGAATTCACAATGAAATTCATGGAGTCCATGAAAGAAAATGGTCTTGTTCCGGTTCTGGCAGATGATAACGGTTTCCACGAAAAGGCTCTTGAAATCCTCTCACAAAGCATTGATTCCAACATTGCTGAAAAGATTCTTTCTTTCTCCTCTGCAAACGCTTACAAGGAGACCAACCGTGCCACTTATCAGGCAATGGAAGCACTTGTGCATAACCTCAACACCATGAACAGCCGTGCTGGCGCACAAACTCCATTTTCCTCCATCAACTACGGAACAGATACTTCCCCCGAAGGGCGCATGGTCATTGAAAATATCCTCCTTGCCAATGAAGCCGGACTTGGAAACGGTGAAACTCCCATTTTCCCGATTCATATTTTCAAAATCAAGGACGGTATCAATTATAATCCCGATGACCCCAATTATGACTTGTTTAAGCTTGCCTGCCGTGTCTCTGCAAAGAGATTATTCCCGAATTTCTCTTTCATTGATGCGCCGTATAATCTCAAATACTACAAAGAAGGCGATTACCGCACGGAAATTGCATACATGGGTTGCAGAACCAGAGTTATCGGCAACGTGCATGACCCATCCCGAGAGATTGTCACAGGGCGTGGAAATTTAAGTTTCACCTCTATCAATTTGCCCCGACTTGCCATTGAAGCCAACCACGACATTGATAAATTCTATGATGCACTTGACAACATGATGAACTTAGCCATTGACCAGCTGAAAGACCGTTTCCGGATTCAGTGCATGAAGAAAGTACGGAATTTTCCTTTCCTCATGGGACAGGGCATCTGGATGGATTCAGAACATTTGAGCCTTGACGACAGTGTTGAGGAAGTACTGAAACATGGTACTTTGTCCGTTGGCTTTATCGGGCTTGCAGAGACATTGAAATGTCTGATTGGCGAACACCACGGCGAAAGCGAACGTGCAAGGGCTTTGGGTATCGAAATCATTTCACGCATGAGAAACCGCCTTGATGCAGAAGCAAAGGCAACCAAACTCAATTTCTCCCTGCTGGCAACTCCGGCGGAAGGTCTTTCCGGTCGTTTTGTGCGCATTGATAAGAAAAAATACGGCATTATTGAGGGCGTCACGGACAGGGCATATTATACCAATTCTTTCCATGTTCCAGTGTATTATCCTATTAGTGCATTTGAAAAAATCCGCATTGAAGCTCCTTATCACGAACTGACAAACGCAGGGCATATCAGCTATGTGGAACTTGACGGCGACCCGCTCCAGAATCTGAGCGCATTCGAAAAGATTATCCGCTGTATGAAAGAGTCCGGCATTGGCTACGGTTCAATCAATCATCCGGTTGACCGTGACCCTGTATGTGGCTATACTGGAATTATCGGCGATAAGTGCCCGATGTGCGGAAGACCTGAAAACGAGCACGGCGGTGTAGGGTTCGAACGAATTCGCAGGATTACCGGCTATCTTGTCGGAACGCTTGACAGATTCAACAACGCAAAGCGGAATGAAGTCATTGACAGAGTAAAACATGGTACTTGTCCAAGTGATGACTGCTGATGATTGATAACAATACAGTCACCCTGCCATTCCAGCAGGGTGATTTCTTTCAGAGGAGGATTTTTTCATGTTACGCATATCAGACCTTGTGAATGATTCCATTGTAGACGGCGAGGGACTGCGGTTTACAGTTTTTGTGCAGGGATGCCCCCACCACTGCAAAGGCTGTCACAATCCGCAGACCCATGATTTCAACGCCGGAAGGCTTGTCAGCATTGATGAAATCGTTCAGAAAATCCAGTCCAATCCCTTATTGGATGGGGTCACATTCAGCGGTGGAGAGCCTTTCTGCCAGCCTATGGAGCTGTATGAACTGGGGAAAAAAGTCAAGGAAATGGGCTTGAATATTACGACTTATACAGGTTATACGTTTGAATACCTGTATGAGCATTTACGTGACGGAATGGGCTATGATGCATTGTTATCGGTCACGGATTGGCTTGTTGACGGTCGTTTCATTGAGGAGCAAAGAAGTTTGGAATTGAAATTCCGTGGAAGTGCCAACCAGAGAATTATTGATGTCCCGAAAAGCCTTTCAGAGGGAAAAGCAATTGCAATTGAACTTTGAACCAAATCGAAAAGCAGAGCCTTTGAAGCTCTGCTTTTGCTTATTTCGTAGAAAATGGGAAAATTTGCTGATAAGAATTCATACTGGTGAAATGCTGATAAAACAATCTGGTTGTATCCAGCTGGAAAGAATACGAATTTTCACGGAGATGGTTTGTGCCGGAACAGGATTTTCCACAAGCAAATTCCGGAGGGTATTTTCGTTTTCCTGCATCTGGTCAGAAACTTCCTGCAAGTCGGTGGAGTTGCTCAAATCGTGCAATGTCATATGAAATGTGCTGTTAAATAAATCAAAAAAGACTCCGCTATTGAACGGAGTCTTTTCTTTAATGTGTTGATACTTCAGAACTGGTATTGATAATTTTAAGAAATTCCGATTCTGGAACAGGTTTCGAGAAATAATAGCCCTGCAAATAGTCACAGCCTAAATTTTTCAGGGTCTGTATCTGTGTTTCAGTCTCGACACCCTCAGCAAGTGTTTTCTTGTGCATATCCTTCACCATCTCAATGGTGCTTTTCAGGAGCGACATACCAAGTTCACTTTGTTCAGCTCCCCAGAGGACACTTTTATCAATCTTGATAACGTCCGCACCTAATGAGAACAAGGCATGAATATTGGAATAGCCCGTTCCGAAATCATCAATGTAGAACATGAAGCCGACAGTTTTCAGCTTTTCTATGACTTCTTCCAGATGGCGGTAATCATTGGAAGCAACAGATTCTGTAATTTCAAAGCTGATATTGTGTTTTTCCACTTCGAATGCATCGACAACTTTTGTGATATGTTCTGCGAAGCCGTCTTTCATGCATTCCATAACGGAAAGATTGACATTGATGTGTCCGATTCCGTATTTCTGCGGAACGCCTGTAGAAAGCAGTCTGCAAACTTCTCTCAGGACAAAATCATCAATTTCATCAATGATTCCGATTTTTTCAGCGATGGGAATAAATTCATCCGGATAAATATTTCCAAGCTCGCTGTCATGCATCCTGAGCAAAGCCTCCGCACCATAAAGGGCTTTATCGATGTAATAAGTGGGCTGATAATAAACTTCAAAACTGCCCTCTTTCAGTCCTCTTGTGACAGCGGATTCTACAGCAGAATAGCGGATAATCCAATTCAAATCATCCCCATACATGACCTTTTTCCTGAATTTTTCAGGAATAGGGCATTCTGCCATATAAATAATATCTGCAACAGTTTTCGCTCTTTCGGGTAATGCAATCATCATGACGGATGCTTTCAGGAAAATGGAATTTCCGTTAATCTCCCACGGCTTATAGAAACGGTCAGAAATTTCCTGTGCTGTCTTGACAGCAAATTCATCTGAATTGTCATAGATGGTCAGTGCAAATATTCTGTGTCCCAATGCGTAAATATGATACCTTTTAACCTTTGTCGCCAGATATTCCACAACAGATTTTTGTATTGCATCACCGCTAATTTTTCCCATCAAAGTAGGATTGGCTGTGCGGTCGAATTTAATGTCACGGACAAGAAGCAACCTTGTGGGAATTTGATTTTTCAGAATGGCGGAAATATCCAGCGAAAATGATGCCGGATTATAAACATCCAGCTCCACATTTTTCCGGTCGTCCTCGTTTTCTACAAAGAACAATACCCCTGTAAAGCCCAAAGCCTCCATCAGCACTTCAATGTAGATGTGGCTGTAAAACAGCTGAATCATAATCCCTGTGATAACAAGCACATAACACACTGCAAGCGAATCTTTCCGGTTTTTGGAAAGAATATTCCATGAATGCATTACCAGTACAAATGATGCCCCCAGCCACAATGCAGACTGAATATAAATGAACATTTCTCCGCTTGCCCTCTGGAAATTCCGCTGTTCATCAAAGTACCACATCCAATGAAAAACAGGATTTACAATTATCATGAATTCCATCACAACCAAAGCCAATGTAACCCCGACATCTATAATATAATGTTTGGCTTTCCTGAGTTTGGCTCGGCTTGTCCGCCAGTTGATTGACCGCCCCACCACAAACGAAATGTAGAAAAAGAAAATCGGTGCAAGCAGGGCATGGGTCAAAAAATAAATATACCTTGATATCTGCAATGTGTCAAAAGCCGTATCAGAAATCATCTTGCTTTTTTCCGCAATGTAGGAAGTAATTCCACAGCCGGCATTGACGGAAAGCAACAGAAGCATGAAAATATATACTTTGTTCTGCGGTTTCTCCGTCCGTTTGTCAATGACTGTAAAAATCACGTCACTGATACATACCAGAAAGGCAGCAACAGCCAGTCCAAGACTGAAATCTGTATAACTTATCATATCTCTCCTCATCATCTCCCTTTTTTGACAGACCACTGTAAAACAGGCAGGATTTACCGCTTTTCCTGTTCAGGTTTACAAATGTCTGTTTTCACTACTTTTATTATACATGATTTCGGGGCGTTCGTCAATAGGAAATTCCCAAATTTTTACATGCACTAACAATGAATTTTCACGAATATTTCGCCCGAAATCCTTTTTTGACAAAAACAAAGACCAGAATTTCACACACTCTGGTCTTTGTTGCCGAATTCGCCATTCCGGTAACTGCTGGGGGTTGTTCCGGTGACTTGCCGGAACTGCCGGAAGAAATATTTTTCATCCCGATAACCGCATTCAAAACCAATCACAGAAGGGCTGTATGACGTTGTGAGAAGCAGATATTTCGCAAAGTCAATGCGAAAACGGATAACATCCTGATGAAAACTCTCCCCGAACATTTTCCGGTACAATGCGCAGAAATGCCCATAGCTTAAATGCAGTTTCCGACAAATGTCTTTTGCACTCCATTCTTTTTCAGGATTCCGGAAAATATGTTTCCGGACGGTTTCGAATTCGTCAAAATTCGGCTGATTACGCATGCTCAAAAGAATCTGAATTTTCTCCCTGACTCCCGAAACAAGAAGGGAAATATTTTCCGCCAGATTGATATTTTCCGCCGGAATGTACAGAAATTCAGATGCAATACTGTCTGTACCGACGGATTTCAGATAATCCGGCTGATACTGAATCAATGTGCACAAATCATCTGCAATTCGTTCCGCATAACTCCGGCTGAAATTCCCAATTACTCCAAATGCAAATACTCTGTCGCTGAACCTCGCACACAATCCATGAACAGAATCCGCTATTTCTTGAAAAATTTTTGCAATTTCTCTGTCTGTATGAATAAGACTTTTTCGTTCGTCAAGGCTAGTATCATCAGAAAATACCGCTGTCCTAATCAAAATCATCACACATGACTGACCCTCTGAAGCCTGCTCATAGGAAAACTGCATTTCATGAAGAAATCCTGTTTTGTTGAGAAGTCCGGTAATGGTGTCATGATGTGCGGAAAGATTCTGACATTCCAGAAGGGTACAGAGGTCATTTTTCATGCGCAGGGATTCCAGTGCATTGGAAGCAATTTTCAGCCAGTCTCCGAAAATGGTATCATATCCGTCGGGCTTGTCATATTGAAGGATGAAATGTCCCAGCTCCCGACCTGCGAAAAATATCGGCGCAAAATACAGAAATTCCCGATTGACTGCGCCGGAAAGCGTTTCCGGAAATAATTCTTTCCGCCGGAATAACTGCGGAATGTCGCTCCCTTTTGCCTGACTAATGACACGATGACAATGCAGAATCGAATCACCATTATGAATGCTTTCTGCCGTACTGGTGCACCAGTCCTCATATAAACAGAGCCAAAGCCCTTTTACCTCCCGTATCAGGTAGGCGAATTCTTGTAATACGTGCACGTAATCGCTCACGGAACGGCAGGTTGTCAACTGCTGTTCAAAATTGGATTCAAAGTTGAGGTCAGTATATTCCTGCACCTGTCTGACCTGCTGTAATTCTTCATGGAGCTGTTGCAGACCGATTCCACACGAACACGTCCCTCCAAGAATCATTTCACCAGTGACGGGAATTTCTGCGGGTTCAGTTTGGTTCAATATTGAAAAAAGCTGATTGACCGCCATTTTCCCGACGGCATACCGATTCCGGCGGTAAGTCGTGAGAATGGGCGAATGATAAAACCGCCTTCCCACATATTCATACCCCACCACGCTCATGGTTTCGGGAAGTTTCACCCCATATTCAAGAAATTTGTCACAGATACCGTATGCCATGTAGTCATTAGCACAGATAACCGCCTGAGGAATGCGCCTTTTTTTCTCAATATATTCCATTGCAAGCTTTTCGCCTGAAATCATCCAGAAATCTCCATAAATGACATGATTTTCAGGCAGTGAAATTCCATGCTCTTCCAGCACGTTCCTGCACCCCTGCACACGCTGATAAGAAGTTTCGAGTCCTTCAAATCCGGTTAAAATGTCAATATCTGTAAGATGATGCACTTCCACAAGATGTCTGGTAATTGCCTCAAAATCTGCGGTAACATCATTATCAATACAGACCATTCCTTCTAATTTCGCCCCCGTCACCACAAAAGGGACATTTCTTTCCACAATTCGCTGATAGATATACTGTTGTAAATCGGGATTGAGAATGCTCTCCGCCGTCAATATCAGACCGCTGAGACGTTCCGAGGTAATCAGGTCATAAATTCTGTTTTCCACTTCCGTTCCTGCATAATATTTGTCGAAACAGTAGATATTGGAAAATACAGCGGTATCCATCCCCATAGCATCAGCCTGAACGAGGATTCCGGAAAGGAGCTGTTTTTGTTCGGGATTGCCGACTTTTGCCGTAATAATTCCAATGAATGGACGCTGTGACATGGTAATCCCTCCCGAATCAATTTTGTTGGTGATACTGTTTTTTGTCTTCGTACATGAGCGTATCCGCCATTTCAATACACTGCCGGATATGATACGGATTTTCCAGCTGACACGCACCATAGGAAATGCTAATTTGCTGTTCCTTGATGTGGAATAATTTCGCCTGATGTTTCAGCTCCGTGATGTAATAGCCAGCCTTTTCGAGTGACGTTTCCGGCACAAACAACAGAAATTCATCTCCGCCCATCCGGAACATGACGGCATTTTCCGGAAGCACCATCCGGAACAGTACCGCAGAGAGCCGGATATATTCATCTCCCACAAGATGACCATAAGTATCATTGATAAATTTCAAGGCGTTGCAGTCGGCGGAAATAATGCTGATAGGGTAATCTTTGGGCGGAATACTCTGGATGTATTTTTCAAAATAAAGTCTGTTATACAATCCGGTGAGTTCATCCGTGTGTGCCTGACGTTCCAATTTCCGGCGCAGAATTTCCTGTTCAGTGACGTTGTTAATCAGGGCAATGATACCAGTGATTTCGTTGTTGTCATTGTAAACCGGCTGTTTAATGATTTGCAGGTATTCAAGAATATTATCAGCATTGACCTCAATCACATAATCTTTCCCCTCACCAGTCCGGAGCAATTCAAGGTCACTTTGGTAAGCCTTGATAGCATTTTCTCTGTCCTTGCGGATTTCAATATCAGTTTTTCCACGGATTGTCCAGTCGGGGTCGCCATCATGTTCGATATGATGCCAGTAATGCGTGGCAAATACATATTTTCCCTCTGCATCTTTTAAATAAATATTGGCAGGGAGCGCACGGAGCATTTTTTCCAGTTGCAGAAATGTGGCTGAATCCTTGATGTGAATTGCATTGGAAATGCGGTTGACAATGATTTCCCTTTGATATGGAAACGTGATAAAATCCACCGCCCCCAATGCAAGAAAATTGACTTTCTGTGCCATTGTTTCCAAATCCGAAATCACAAGGATGGGAATGGTTTCCAGTCTCTTGTTACTCCGGACTTTTTGCAGGAATATTTCACAGGCATTATCTGGTAATTCTGAATCGACCAACACAGCGGAAAGATTGTCACACATCCGTTTCAATGCGCTGAAACCCTCCTCTGAATTTGTTGTCACCATAAAATTGTAAACATCTGCAAGGAGTTTGCAGAGCTGAGATGCATTTTCACTGTTTTCTTTTACAAGTAAAATAGTACGTTTGTTTCTGTGAGCTGTCAGAACTTCCATAATAAAAAATCCCTCCTTCAAGTTTATTTCAATTATATCACGGAATGAATTTGATGTCAAGGCAGGAGAGGGCAACTTTTTTCACATCCTGAACAAAGGATGCAAATGTCAAAATATTTAATTTTTTTACGTTTGCAATGGTATTTGAATGAAGTTCTTCATTTTGTCCACCTTTTCTTTAAAATAGGGGTTGTATTCACTATGAAAATCATGTATAATTTATGAAGAA
>DGHF01000017.1 GCA_002392545.1 Ruminococcus sp. UBA3855 | reverse complement strand
GAAAAAATAATCGAAATGCACAGCAGGTACAATTACTGCGGAAAGTATTTTT
This sequence comes from Ruminococcus sp. UBA3855, assembly GCA_002392545.1. Classification (GTDB taxonomy): domain Bacteria; phylum Bacillota; class Clostridia; order Oscillospirales; family Ruminococcaceae; genus UBA3855. Next base: position 8,394 of record DGHF01000017.1, on the reverse strand, counting down.
CAATCGGAATTCTGATATTGTCATTACAGAAATTTGCAAATCTCTGGCAGTCAATTGCAGTGAAAAACAAAAAGCGTTCCAATTGAAACAAGCTTCTGAAAGACTGTATCAGGATTGTAGAGTATTGTCAGATAACAGAGTACGGATACAGTGCATTTCTCCTCTTGGTGGCCCTGACCCGTCCAGCGTGTTAGAATCCCGTATGTATGTGGCTGATTTCGTGAATATGTTGATTGAACTTTGTGAGGAGATTTCCAATGGAAAACAGAAGATATGAATTTAGCACAAATAATTCGTCTGCTTCCTATGCATGGACAGAAGGAACGCCGGATAGTGTCAGGAGACTGCAAAATCCGGCAATGATTCTCGGTGAGCATACTTCCGCTTATTATATCTATCATTACCGCCTTTACAAAATTACAACCAGTTCGGGAATCAATGCCACAAACCGTCAAAGCAGTGCCTCCGTGGTGGAAGACCATACCATTGATGATTCAGGGGCTTTTACTTCGGTTGCTTATGGGGAAAAGCTTTCTGCATTGAATCAATATCTCCTGAATTTCATCGGCGGACATTCTCATTTTGGTTCAGGCGGAATGAGTGAAGAATCCCTGAAAACCGTTTTGAATTATATTGTGAAACATTTACCGTCTGCGATTGCCAATGATACCATTATTGATGCGGAAGACTTGAAATTCATCCGTCAGCCCGCAAGGCTGGAGCATCTTTCCTATATCAGAAATAATCTCATGCTTCCTGATTTCACAAAAGATTCCGGCTATGATAAATTATATACCTGTCTGGTGAATCTGACTGAAAAGCAGAGCCTGAAACATTTGCTGTTTATTTCAGATATGTATATTTCGGATGTTTCCTTTCTGGAAAATCGTAATTTATTGGATGAATATTATTATTATCTTTCTCTGTTTTCCACTAAAAAGGGCGAAAAGGGAACGCTGGCTCATGATGTCTATTTATTCGTGTGTGACAAAAAAGATTTCTGTCAGAGTGTCATTTTTCACGAACTGGAAAATTATGAGACTTTTATTAAAAATATTGATGTTGTCAAAAGCTATTTTCCGGAAGAAATGGTTATCAGGGCATTGCAGGCATTGCTTGAAAAATCCCTCGGAAAGCAGACCCAAGGCAGTGAGTATGTGAATTTAATTGTACAGTCCGTAGATACCATGATAGCCAATCAGGACGAGCTTCATCTTGCAGACAGGGAACAGCTGGTTAAAATCAATTTTGAACTCACCAAATATATCAATCGGTTTTCAGCAAAAAGACAGCTTCCTGCACCCATTCCGGAACAGCTGACCATTGTGGAATATTTCCTGAATGCCCTCAAAGGCGGAAATAAAAAAGCCAATCTGGAATATGCTACCTATAAAGAAATTAACTTCCTTGCAGAGTATTGTCATACCAATCATATCGAAATGAAAACCATCAAGAATGCGCTCAAATCTGACATACAGGCGAATATGGACTTTCTCGAATATTATGAATCTCTGTATCAGAAGCATGGAAAACCTGTCAAATATACCAACAACATCCCAGCAGAATTATTTGTCAATGGGCTGATAAGCATTCCGGAATTTATTACTTGCTACGGAGATAAGAATTTCAAGAAAAAATGGAAGGAGATTGACCATCAATTTTTACAACAGCGTTATTCTAAAACAAATATACTGTCAATCAAATTCCTGTTCAAATTATGGCTGAGCAGAAGAATTTATTTGTGGCAGTCAAAAGAACGCTTTTTGTATCTGGAAGACTTGAACACCGAAGAAAAGTTACAGCATTCTAAAAAGAAAGGAGGTCGGAAATGATTTCGATTCTGAAAAATATTGTGCTTCCTTTGGGAATTGTTGCCGTCCCTCTGATTATCATGTATTTGTTTTTCGGGAGTGTTTCAGTTTCCGGAGCTGACAGCAATAAGGCGGAATACTGCGCCCTGAAACAGCGGTACATCCTCCCCCTGTCTGCAATCCAAGAGGACGGAACGAATTTGAATGTATTGCGTGAGCTGGACAGCCATTACACAGAAACTCTCGACCAGCTCCGAAGCAATTTCGGCGAAAAATTCGAAACCGGAAAAGCTAAAGTATATTGCATTGAACCGGATGAATACGCTCCTGTGAAAGTCATGGATTATTCCCCCTTCGCCGGATTCCTTTATCAGAATATCGACAGATTAAGCATCAATCCCATTTACTATTGCAATACCACATTGATGAAAGATACTGTCAGGGAAAAGCATTCTGAAAAAAATATCATGGGTTATCCTGATTCAGATTGGCAATTGCACAATATGGGCGATAATTACGCTGATATCAATGATTTGCTGATGCAGGCATTCCCATTGCCGGAAGGTCAGAACGATTTTTTAGAGTATATCGACTTTACTGGTGAAGACCCCAACTATCCGGAGGGATTGTATTATTTTTACTGTGTCGATTTCAGCGGATATAATGTCAATCTTTATGCCATGTATTTCACTTTCAAGGATGAGGGAGAATTTGCTTCCATTGCCTATGATAATATGACATTATATGGGAATGACGTGGCGAAATGTTACGATTCTGGCGAAAAAGATTTATTTGCAACATTTGGGACAAATGACAATGACCGCTTTTCCAATCCTGTCGTAACCCTGAACAGCATTATTCTCAATACCCACGCCCAAAAAGCCGGAACGCTTGCGGTAAATCATTCTGACTACTTTTCCGGAGAGTTTCTTATGGGGACACTGTACAGCTATTGCCTTACCTTGACATAAGCAAAAGAAACCGCCCCATTTTTGGAGGGCGGTTTTGGAGTGATTTTTTATCAAAGGTTAGCAAGAAAACCCCCGCCTCTTTAGGTGGGGGAGAGTTTATATTAGTATGACAAAAAGGAGTTACTAATCAGGAGTAGAAAGCATAGACAAATGTAGAAAAAAGTGTTAAAATGTGCTCAAGAGGTGATAAAATGCTGAAAGCATATAAGACTGAAATCTTTCCCACACCTGAACAAAAGCAAATCATTCACAAAACAATCGGTGTATGCAGATTTATCTACAATTTCTATCTGGCATACAGCAAAAAAATCTATGAAAAAGAAAAAAAATATGTTTCAGGATATGACTTTTCAAAATGGCTGAACAATGAATATCTTCCGAAAAATCCTGAGTTTTCATGGATTAAGGAAGTCAGTAGTAAATCTGTAAAACAAAGCATTGTAAACGCCCAAAGAGCATTCAAAAATTTTTTCGAACACAGAGCCAGATTTCCAAGATGGAAGAAGAAAAGAAATTCTGATGTGAAAATGTATTTTGTAAGAAATGGAGAAACACAGCCCATTTCCTGCGAACGGCACAGAATCAAAATTCCAACTCTGAATTGGGTAAGAGTGAAAGAAAAGGGCTATATTCCAATCAATTCAGAAACACATATTATCAAAAGTGGGACAGTTTCCATGAAAGCAGGAAGATATTATGTTTCTGTTTTAGTGGAAGAACCAGAACCGGAAAAGCCTGTTCTGAATGATTTTGGAATTGGTATTGATTTAGGTGTCAAAGAATTTGCAGTCTGTTCAGACGACAGATTCTTTACAAATATTAACAAATCTGCTCGTATCAGAAAACTAGAAAGAAGCCTGAAACGACAGCAGAGAAAACTTTCGAGGAAATACGAAAGTCTGAAAAAATTACCAAATAACTTGAAAGGAGAAGCTACTCGACAGAATATCCGGAAACAAACGCTGAAAGTACAAAGACTTCATCACAGACTTGATTGTATCAGAACAGATTATCTCAATAAAGTGGTTTCTGAATTGGTGAAAACCAAGCCAATGTGGATAACACTTGAAAATCTGAATATCAAAGGAATGATGAAGAATCGACATCTTTCAAAGGTAATTGCACAACAGAAATTTTTCCAGTTCAGAACAAAACTCACTGCGAAGTGCCAAGCATATGGCATTGAACTTCGATTAGTGGACAGATTTTATCCGTCAAGCAGATTATGTCATCAATGTGGTTGCATCAAATCTGATTTGAAACTATCTGACAGGATTTATACTTGTTCTGAATGTGGATACACAGCGGACAGAGATTTTAATGCAAGTTTGAATTTGAGAGATTGTCAAGTTTATCAGATTGCATCATAAAGCAATGATAAATATGTACCGTAGGCTATACGGGAATTTACGCCTGTGGACTGTACACGAACTTGTGAGTAGATGATGACTTGTCACTATCAAAAACATACAGGTTGAAACAGGAATTTTCTCAATGTGGGTATATTTGTCCATATTTTGAGTAGCAGGAATTTTCATGAATTCACAAGTTTGGAATCCCTTTTTACCTTTACATGAATACATACCAGACGGCGAACCGCATATTTTCGGGAATCGTGTCTATCTGTATGGTTCGCATGACAAGGAGGGGGGAGAGACGTTCTGTATGCTGGATTATGCGGTGTATTCCGCTCCCATTGACAATCTGAAAGACTGGAACTATGAAGGGGTGATTTACCGTGCCGAACAAGACCCCGATTATCCGAAACGGCAGTATATGTATGCGCCGGATGTGGTGCAGGGGCATGACGGCAGGTATTATCTGTATTATGCCATGTCGGGGAAGTTCGGAAACGGCGGTTATCACGGACCTATCAGCGTAGCGGTGAGCGATACACCAGCCGGAAAGTATGAATATCTGGGGTTTGTCCGCTGGAAAGACGGTTCGCCGATGCGGAAATATGTTTGCTTTGACCCTGCGGTTATCAATGACAATGGAATCATCCGGCTTTACTATGGGACACAGTACGACTTTGAAGAGCGTGACGATTTCCCCGAAAACGAGAAATATATTCGTTCAGAAATGGAGATGTTCGACAAAAGCCGTGAAGAAATTCTGAATACCCCTGAAAGCGTGATGGGGGCGAATATGGTCGTATTGGGGGAGGATATGCTGACAGTTGAGGGCGAACCCATCCGGATAATTCCGTACAAAGTCAAGGGCACGGAGTTTGAAGAGCATCCATTTTTTGAAGCCCCGTCCATGCGGAAAGTGGGGGAGAAGTATTATTTTATTTATTCTTCACAGAAGAACCACGAATTATGCTATGCTGTGAGCGATTCCCCCGACAGAGATTTTCATTTTGGCGGGACAATCGTTTCCAATGGGGATGTGGGATTTCAGGGGCGGAAAGATGCTGACCGTCTCAACATGACCGGAACAACACACGGAAGCATTATCCAGATTGGAAATGATTGGTATGTATTTTATCACCGACTGACACATAAGTCCGATTACAGCCGTCAGGCGTGTGCGGAGAAGATTCAAATTTTATCAGATGGGTCAATTCCGCAGGTGGAAATTACTTCCTGTGGACTGAACGGCGGAGCGTTGGAAGGAACTGGAAATTATCCGGCGGTCATTGCCTGCAACATCACAAACGGACATATGCCCCATGGCTCAAACAGTATTTATGAAGAGCATTTTCCGCATGTTTCGCATGAAGGCGAGGAGCTGTTCATTGATGAGATTTCGGACGGCACAATGATAGGCTACAAATATTTTGATTTCACTGGAAAGACGGTGTTAAGGCTGGCTTGTCGCTGTGGTGGGAGCGGAGTATTTGAAATTGGAGACGAGACCGGAAAAATCGGGGAAATTGGGGTAAATCCCGATGGGACGGAGTTTGATGGTCTGATTGAGATTTCGGGAGTTCACCCTTTATATTTGACGTACCACGGAGCAGGGGAAGTCCGGCTGTTTTCAATTAGTTTGAATCCATGAGAATCGTTCAGCATTTCCAATAGTAACAGAACTGTTAAGAAACGATGACAAAATTGATAAAATTATTTTTGCATTGTTGTGATAAACGCTGAAATATATGTATTTTTTGTAAATTTCTTTTGCAATCGATTGATTTTTAAGTCAGAATATGATAAAATTTTTCCGAAAGGAGTGTATTTTATGAAGTTAAAACCAATCAATATGCTTTTTGCGGGGATGTTTTCAATATTCTTGCTGTCCGTGAGCGGTTCGCAGTTGGAGGCGGATGCTTCCGGCATTGACAACATCACGGAGAGAAGCGACTATATGTATTATACGATGTGGACAGCCAAGGAAGACGTTGACGGCTGGTGGGACGGCTCAACGTATCGTTTCGCAAACGGTACGAAATGGGGCGGAACGTTCTATGCAGGGCAATCCTACCATCTTCCCTATGGTCAGCCCATTACAGCAGGGAAATACATCGGTTATGGTGTTGCAGTGGCGGATTTTGTCACCGCCACCATGAACGCTGACAGCCTGTTTTACACGGTTTCTTCCTATAATCAATACAATATGCCGAGTAATTCCACATATTATGCCAATGACTGCTCTGCATTTGTTTCATACTGCTGGGATTTGCCAAGCCGGAAGACAACTTACGACTGGAGCGGTCTCAATGTTACCGACCTCGGAAAGTGCAATTCCACTAATGTCAAGAAAATTGAGCAAGGCGATGCAATTTGTCGGTCTGCACATCATATTGTGCTTGTTTCCCGTGTCAACGATAACGGCACATATGAAATCACGGAGCAGACCCCTCCTGAAATGAAGCGGACAATCTACTCTGCTGCTCAGCTTGTTTCAGAGTACAGCAAATACAATATTTATCGCTATAATGCCAGAGATTACGTCACACCGCCTTCGAGAAAGTCCGAAATTCCAGCCCCCACTACTTCCGTGCTTGGTTTGTGGGGGAATGATGGAGTTTATGCTGTTGGGAACACTGTCACATTCCGCATGAGTTCAGACACGGCAACCGGATATACTCTGAATATTTTCCGAGGGTCTGACCTGATTTCCACCACGGAACACACAGGGACGATGTGCTATTATAAACCCTCCAAAGTTGGCGATTATTCCGCCTACATGGTTGCCCACAATGATAATGGACAGCTTCAGAGTGAAACCGTCTATTTCCGTGTTTATGATGGTGTGCCTAGCGAGATTACTATTTCAACCAGCCGGAAACTTTACGGAACAGGCGACAACGTTGATTTGAATTTCACTGCTCAGAACAGCATTTATTATACAGTCAATGTTTATGATTCTAATGGTCAGCTCTGCGCTACAAAGTCAACAGATGCCAACCAGTATTTGGTGAATGTTGATGTAGCCGGTGAGTATTACTGCACGGTAACAGCTCACAATGATGTTGGCTCAGCAACAAGCGAACGTTTCTATTTCACTGTTGCTGATGTTCTGACAACCGCCAATATTTCCGGAGACATTAACAGAGACGGCATTTTCGATAAAGATGATATGTGCCGTATCCGTGATTATATCCACCGCCGGACAGCCTTCACAGAAGAGGAATATAGCTTGGCTGATTTGACTGGTGACGGAATCGTGAACGTTTTGGATTTGGCAGAAGCAAAGCACATTCTTCACTAAACTAAAATTATCAATCCTGCAATTCGGAAATGATTGCAGGATTTTTGTTGAAATGCTTGCTAAAACTCTGGTTTTATGATATAATAGAATAGAGGAACAGAAGAAAAAAGCTGGTTAAGTTAAGATAGTTAGATTAGCATGACAAAATAGTTAGGTTGGGTAAGAAAGCAGAACAGAAGGGGGGGCATTATTATGAAAGAGCGAATCCGGAATTTTTGTAAAGCACAGCCTGTACTGGTGATTTCGTTTCTGGTGGCATTGGTGACAGTGTTCATTGTACCGCCTGACAAGGAATATTGGGGATATTGCAACAAAACCGTATTGATAGAATTATTCGCCCTGATGCTGGCGGTGGCAGGTCTGCGGAGTGTGGGGATTTTTGACAACATGACCAATTTCCTGCTGAAAAAAGCTGGAACAGTGCGGAGATTAGGACAGATATTGATATTGATGTGTTTTTTCTCGGCAATGCTTGTCACAAATGACGTTGCACTTTTAACGTTTGTCCCGTTGACGTTATTGATGTATGAAAGCATTCCGGACGAAAAGAGCCGTATCATGACGATTGTATTAGAAACCGTATCGGCGAACATGGGAAGTATGCTGACACCTGTCGGAAATCCGCAGAATCTGTATTTATACAATACATACCATCTGACAGCAGGGGCATTTTTAAAGACAATGCTCCCATGTGGGATTCTGAGCCTGATTTGTGTATTGTTGCTGACGTGTTTATTGCCGTCTGAGACGTGCCGACCGTCCGAAACGGAATCAGTCGCCATTGATAAAAAGACGGCGACTGCATACGGTTTGTTGTTTGGGTTCTGTCTGCTGACGGTATTCCAGAAAGTCCCCGACTGGTCATGTCTGGTAGTGGCAGTTGTAGTGGCATTGCTATTTAACCGAAAACTTTTGCTGGAAGTTGATTATGCGTTGCTTGCAACGTTTCTGTGTTT
>DGHF01000173.1 GCA_002392545.1 Ruminococcus sp. UBA3855 | reverse complement strand
CCAAATCGGAATTGGTCAACGCAAACCCCGGAATCACCAAATCCAGCGGAACAAAGAATGCACACAGCAAACTAAACACCAGTGTGATCGCCGTAACCCTGTGATACCACTTACGCTCATTCAGTTTTTCCTGAATCTTCTTATCCACATTCATCTGTGCAACACCCTCCTTTCAGGCTGTAATACTTTCCGCATTCTTGCGGTTATCCTCAATACTTCAATCAATTCAAACCCTCGAATCCTATGCTATGAATTTGGTATTTCATACTCCTCCGAATCTCCCGAACGGATAAACCCAGAGAAATATCTTTCCTATGATATTTTCTTCTGCGATGCACCCAATACTTGTACTTCGGCTATCGATCGATACAGACCTGTTGTCACTGAGTAATAGGTTTCCACATTTTAATTGTCACCTTGTATGATTTAGCAAACATTTTTGTTACCTCATACAATTTAACGATTGCCTCGTACATTTTAATTATTCCTCCATACGATTTAACGATTGCCTTGTACATTTTAACGATTGCCTACCAATCATTAAAACGTATAGGGGGTGGCTCGGAATTTTGTATCAAGGGCGGCATATCGACGAATCTCTGGCTGATATTCTTGATACGCTTGAGAATGACGATTTCATAAAACAGCGTAAAATCGGCATTTTCAAACCTATCATACGACTACCAAATTGTAGAAAATTTTGAATGCATCATCTTTCAAGTCAATAGAAACTGTACTGCCACTTGCAGAAGCTATAAGCCAGTAATCTTGCAGCCCAGTTTCCCAATTTTGACTATTTACTATTTTGGGAGCATATTCTGAAAGTCCTACTTCTGAACCACTGATGTAAAATGCACCATTTGGAAGAGTATCAGTATACTTTGACTGTCCATCCTTGAAATAGAGTTTCCAACCGAAAATATAACAATCCGTTTCAGTGCCATTCATACTGATTTTTCTCTTGGGTACTTTGGAAAGGTCAATCTCTGAAATTTCGTTGCCGTTGCTATCTATTGCATACTTCATCATATTTTGGTCTTTTTTATTAGTAAGACGCAATTCAGCAGAATCCATTTTTGCAACTATTGGCGCACTGATTTCACTGACACGATACCCCGATTCTTCATCAAGAACTTCTTCTATCTTGTAGCAATAACGTGTGACACTTTCCACACCATCTTCTGTATGAACAACCCATTGCTTAAATTCGTCTTGAAGCTGTACATTGGAATTTCTTATCATTGTTCATTGTCCAGCACACTCTTCTCTCACTGAGTAATAGGTTGTCACCTTTTAACGATTTCTCTGCACTTTTACAAAATGTATTATCAAATCTATGGTAAAATTATAACATACGAACTATAATTTGTCAATAGAAAGCATCGAATTTTGTGCTGTTGAACAATTTACGAGTTCATGATTTATCAATTTTGTATAACTCGCCACAGCATTTTATACTGATAGTACAATTTGTTGTTGTTATATCAATTTGTGTAAGTTGACTATATATGAAATGACGATGTGCAATTTTATTGTCAGCCGAATACATTTTTTTATGTTTTTCCCTATTTTTCGCTATTGACAAAATAGCAGACACATGTTAAAATAATTGTGGGTTCGGGAATCCGTATCCCGAATACTATTATAAGCCCTACATAGAAAAACTCCGCCATGGTGGTCAGTTCTTCCAGCTGAACCACATGGCGGAAGTTTTTTATTGTATCAATTGTGAAATATGTATGAAACAGGAAACACACATTCTCTCATTCTTTTTTCTGGATTTTTTCACATTGCTGTTTTATGTCTTTCAAAAACCCCCTGTATAATACAGATAATGAAACAAACAAATTCAAAAACATTCTGAAAGGGAGCGATTTTATGAAAAAAATGACAATGATGATGACAATTCTTAGTGCGGTGTGTGTACTTGCAATGACTGGTTGCAGTTCTGTTTCCACTACGGAAAGCACCTCTGGAAATATCACCGCTGAACTCACGGAAACTATGGTTTCTGCTGAATCTGAAACGGAAGCCGAAGCTGTTACAACTGAAAAAATTTCTCCAAGAGAAACTATCACTTTTGATATTCCCGATTCTTCTCAGACAGAGACTGTTCAGGAAGAAACCAATTCCCCCGAAACAGAAGAACCCACTGAAACAGAAATTACTGTCAACGAGAATTATACTGCCGTGACTGCTTCCTATGTCGGGAACGCTAACGGAATGATTGATACAACAGATTTGTTTTCCAGCCGTGACTTGGAGCAGACTGCTGAACTGACAGGCGCACAATATCTGACCGTTTCCGACAATAACACTATCAATATTACAGAAGCCGGAATTTATGTCATCAGCGGAACTGCTCAGAACTGTACTATTAAGGTAGAAGCAGACAAGGAAGCAAAGGTTCAGCTTGTTCTGGATGGCGTGAACCTCACCAATACCAATGCCCCTGCGATTTATGTCGTATCCGCTGACAAAATATTCATTACCACAACACAGACTGAAAATACTTTGACTGTCTCTGGAACGTTCACAGCTGACGATGAAACCAATACAGATGCTGTCATTTACTCCAAAGATGACATTGTCCTGAATGGGCTGGGAACTCTAAATATTGTCTCCTCCTCCGGAAACGGCATTACTTCCAAAGATGACCTGAAAGTCTCAGGCGGAACATACAACATTACATCCGCTCTTGATGCCATTGAAGCCAATGATTCCATTTCCATCTGTGGCGGAACTTTCAACATCACCAGCAATAAAGACGGTCTGCACTGCGAAAATGACCAGTATGAAGGTATGATTTATATCGCTGACGGCAATTTCACCATCAATTCCAACAGTGACGGCATTCAGGCTACTACCATTTTACAGGTGGACGGCGGTAATTTCAATATCACATCTGCTGAGGGCATGGAAGCGACCTATGTACAAATTAACGGCGGTATAATCTCCATTTCTGCCTCTGATGACGGTATCAATGCTACCAATAAAAGCAGTTCTTACCCTGTTACCATCGAATTCAACGGCGGAGATACCACTATTGTGATGGGTCA
>DGHF01000111.1 GCA_002392545.1 Ruminococcus sp. UBA3855 | reverse complement strand
CCGCAGCAATCTGAAAAAGCTGAAATTTTGAAGGGAGAAAAGAATATGAACAAGAACGCAGAATCGTTCTGTATGCCAATCCGTGCAGAGCCTTATGAACATCAGCAGAAAGCCTTTGACTTTGCCTGCCGGAAATTTGGCTTGTTTGATAACCAGAAACAAAGTGATGGAGTAGCGTTTCTTATGGATATGGGAACGGGGAAAACTATCACAACAATTGCTGTTGCCGGAATCCTGTATCAGATGGACAAGATTGAAACTGTCCTGATTATCGCTCCTTTGAGCATTCTCCCTGTCTGGGAAAAGGAATTTGAAAAATTCGCCGATTTTCCTTATGAGATGCACGTTCTGACCGGAACAATGGCACAGAAAAAACAGCAGACGATATTCAGACAGACGGGCAAGCTGAAAATTATTGTTGTCAATTATGAAACTGTCTGGAGAATGGAGCAGGAGCTGACAGCATTTCATGCCAATCTTATCATTGCTGATGAAGGGCATAAAATTAAGGAGAATCGTTCCAAACAGTCAAAGGCAGTCCAGCATCTCGGAGACAGGGCAGAATATAAACTCCTGCTGACAGGTACAGTCATCACCAACAAGGAAATCGATGTATTTTCTCAGTATCGTTTTTTAAACCGGCATATTTTCGGTGATTCGTTTTATATTTTCCGCAATCATTACTTTGATATGGTCGGCTATGGGAACTACACACCAAGATTCAAAGAATCGAAAATGCCGGATTTCCTTGTAAAAATGCACTCTGTTGCATTCAGGGTGACCAAGCAGGAATGTCTGGATTTGCCGGAAATCACAGAAGAAATCCGCATGGTGGAACTCGAAGCAGATGCTATGAAGATGTACAGAAAACTGGAAAGAGAATCCTATCTCGAAATTGAACAGTCCGAAATCACTGCCGCCAATGTATTGACAAAATTACTTCGCTTAAGCCAACTGACAGGTGGAAATCTCAATGATGATGACGGCAACAGGAAGAATATCAGCAAAGCAAAATTGAACGCTCTTGAGGATATTATTGACAGTATCATGCAGACCAGTCAGAAACTTGTTGTCATGGCGAGATTTGTTCCGGAAATTGAGGACATTCAGGCACTGCTTGAAAACAAACATATCGATTATGCCATTATCCGTGGCGGAGTAAAAGACCGTGGCGAAGAAGTTCGCAGATTTCAGGAAGACGAGAACTGCCGTATCTTTATCGGGCAGATTCAGTCCACAGCAATGGGAATTACATTGACATCCGCAAGCACGATGGTATTTTATAGCCTTGATTACAGCATGAGCAATTTCGAGCAGGCAAAGGCGAGAATCCACAGAGTATCGCAGAAAAACGACTGTCATTACATCTATCTGACAGCGAAAAACACCATTGACACTAGAGTGTTGAAGGCACTCCGTGAAAAGAGTGACCTTGCGAAAACACTGGTTGATGATTACAGAAAAGAAATGAAAGAGGGGTTATTATGAACGAAAATATGCAGATTTTTGAACTGGCGAAAAAGCTGAAAAAATGCAAAGAAGCCAAATCAGAACTTGAAGAAAAGGCAAAGGAACTCGCAGCAGAAATTACAGCGATAGACCGTGAACTTTCTGAACTGATGATGGAAACGGAATGTCCGAGTTTTGCCTGTGCAGGAAAGCTGTTCTATCTCTACAATCATGTACACGCATCAGCATTGGACGGAAACAAGGAAAAGCTGTACCAGACTCTCAAAGATAATGGATATGGCGATTTAGTGGTAGAAACTGTCAATTCTAAAACACTGGATTCTTTTGTGAAAGAACAGATGGAAGAAAATAACGGTATTCTTCCGGAATGGCTGGAAGATGCAGTTTCTGTCTATGAACAGGTCAAAGTCAATATGAGAAAGAATTAATGGAGGATAAGAATATGAATGAAGAAAAGAACATGGAAATCATGCCGTACAGTTTCAGTAATCTGCCTGCTGCCGCCGATTTCAACGAAATCCTGAGCGATTATGCAGGCATGGAATTCAAGCTCGACAAGATTAAATTTCCTGCCGCTGGAGTGACTGTATTTGAAGTACCGAACAGTGACGGTGAACTCGAAACAGTCAAGGAATTTTCCGGAGTGATTCTGTATCAGCATCAGGTGAACGGCTATTATCAGGAAGCCTACACAGGTGGCAACAATCCGCCGGACTGCAGCTCTTTTGACGGAAATACAGGCATTGGTACACCCGGCGGAGACTGCAAAACCTGTCCGTTCAATCAGTACGGAAGCGGTCAGAATCAGGGAAAAGCCTGCAAGAACCGCAGATGGATTTATATTCTGCGTGAAAATGAAGTTCTGCCGGTAATGCTGTCCATTCCGCCTGCATCACTCGGAGCATTCAAAATGAATGCTGCCACCACTAAGCCCGTTGTAACTACTCCCGGCACTCATGTAACTGTATCCGAAAAGCCCTCTACTGCAACAGATGAATACAAGGCGGCTTTCTGGAACAATATCCGCAACAGAAACTGGATTGATGTGCGTAACGATTTACAGGTCGGCACGGATTCTGAGGGCGGATTTCTTGTTCCGGACGAGTTTGAAAAAAAGTTAATTTCTGCCCTCGAAGAAGAAAATGTATTCCGTCCGCTTGCAACACGCATTCAGACCTCAAACGGTGACCGCAAAATCCCTGTAATTACACAGAAAGGTGAAGCGGCGTGGCTCGAAGAGGAAGAATCTTATTCTCTTTCCGATGATGCTTTTGGTCAGATTTCGCTGTCTGCCTACAAAGTCGGCACGGCTATTAAAATCTCCGAAGAACTGCTTAATGATTCTGTCTTTGACCTCCCTGCATACATCGCTAAAGAATTCGCAAGAAGAATCGGCACAAAGGAAGAAGAAGCCTTTCTCATTGGTGATGGCAAGGGCAAGCCGACTGGTATTTTCAATGCAACTGGTGGTGCGGAAATCGGTGCAACGGCAGGCGCAAATATCACTTTTGATGATGTTATCGAACTGTTCTATTCACTGAAATCTCCCTACCGCAAAAAGGCAGTCTGGATTATGAACGAACAGACCATCAAGGTTCTCCGCAAGCTCAAGGATTCCACCGGAAATTATCTGTGGCAGCCCAGTGTGACTGTTGGTCAGCCTGACACGATTCTGAACCGTCCGTATGTGACTTCCGTATATGCACCTGCACTTGCCGCAAATCAGAAACCCATTGCTTTCGGCGATTTCTCATACTATTGGATCGCCGACAGACAGGGCAGAAGCATGAA
>DGHF01000066.1 GCA_002392545.1 Ruminococcus sp. UBA3855 | reverse complement strand
GCCGACTTTGACGGCGACCAGATGGCGGTACATCTTCCGCTTTCCGCCGAAGCACAAGCCGAAGCACGTTTCCTGATGCTGGCAGCGAACAACCTGTTAAAGCCCTCTGACGGTCGCCCTGTCGCCGTTCCGTCACAGGATATGGTACTTGGCTCTTATTATCTGACACTCCTCAAAGAGAACGACAAGGGCGCAGGAAAGGTCTTCCGTGACGTAGACGAAGCAATGATGGCATATTATGAGGGAGATGTCACACTTCATGCCCCCATCCGTGTCCGCATTACAAAGGACGTTGCAGAAAAGAAGCTTTCGAAGATTATCGACTGCACAATCGGACGATTGATTTTCAATGAAAACATTCCGCAGAATCTGGGCTATGTTGACAGAACCAATTCTGACAAGCAGTTTGACCTTGAAATCTCTTTCCTCGTTAAGAAAGGCAAGCTTTCGGAAATTATTGACCGTTGTATCAGAATTCACGGCACAACAACAACTTCCGAAGTGCTTGACAAAATCAAGGCTTTAGGCTTCAAATATTCCACACGTTCCGGCATTACAACCGCCGTATGTGATGCAACAATTCCCCCGCAGAAAAAGGACATTATCGCAGCCGCAGAGGAAAAAATTGCTCTTATCACAAAGATGTACAATTCCGGTCACATCTCTGAAACCGAAAAATCCCGTCTGGTCGTGTCCACATGGAACGCAGCCACAGACGAAGTCACAGAAGCCCTGAAACGCAACATGGACCCTTACAACCCCATTCAGATGATGGCGGATTCCGGTGCTCGTGGTTCTATTGCACAGCTAAGACAGCTTGCCGGAATGCGTGGCTTGATTGCCAATACTTCCGGTACAACAATTGAAATTCCGATTCGTGCGAATTATCGTGAAGGTCTGAACATCTTGGAATACTTCATTTCCTCCAGAGGTGCAAGAAAGGGCTTGGCAGATACCGCCCTCCGTACAGCCGACTCTGGTTATCTGACTCGCCGACTGGTAGATGTTTCACAGGATGTTATCATCCGTGAGCAGGACTGCGGAACAGATGACGGTATCGAAGTATACGAAATTTCCACCATCAACGGCGAAAGCAAAGAATTGATTGAACCCATGACAGACCGCCTTGTCGGACGTTTCCTCGTATCTGATTTGCGTGACAAGGAGACCGGAGAACTGCTCATCAGCAAGGATAAGCTTCTGACCGAAAAGGATGCACAAAGGATTATTGACCTTGGCATTGAAAGAATCAAGATTCGTTCCGTTCTGAAATGCCGTTCCAAATTGGGTGTATGTGCAAAGTGCTATGGTGCGAACCTCGCCAATAATAACCTCGTTTCCGTTGGTGAAGCAGTCGGCACGATTGCGGCGCAGTCCATCGGCGAACCGGGCACACAGCTGACCATGAGAACATTCCATACCGGCGGTATCGCTTCCGGTGGTGAGGGTGATATTACACAGGGTCTTCCTCGTGTTGAGGAACTGTTTGAGGCAAGAAAGCCGAAGAATGCGGCAATTATCGCAAGCATTGACGGCACACTGCATCTTCATGAAGAAAAGACCCTCCGCACGCTGATTATCAACAACTACGACACAGGCGAAAATGAGGAAATCAGCATTCCTTACAACTATAAATATTGTTCCTATATCAAGGAGGGCGCAACCGTCAAGAAAGGCGACCGCCTGACAGAAGGTAATATTTATCCGTCCAGAATCCTTGAAGTACTGGATACTTCCGCTGTACAGGACTATATCATTATCGAAGTACAGAAAGTATACCGTTTGCAGGGTGTTGACATCAACGACAAGCACATTGAAGTTATCGTTCGTCAAATGCTCCGCAAGGTAAGAGTAGAGGATGCAGGCTCAGGCAATGACATCCCGAACGTGGAGTATCTGCTTCCGGGTATGTTGATTGAATCCAAGCACATTGTTGACATCAATGAGCGTATTGCACAGATGATTGCAGACGGACACACAGATATGCAGCCTGTCACCGTTTCTCCTGTCCTTCAGGGTATCACAAAGGCGGCGTCCAGCTCTGATTCTTTCCTGTCTGCGGCATCCTTCCAAGAGACCACAAAGGCACTCACAGATGCTGCAATCCGTGGCAAGATTGACTATTTACAGGGACTCAAGGAAAATGTTATCATTGGTAAGCTCATTCCTGCCGGAACTGGTATGGATATTTACAACAATGTCCAGATTGTCCGCACCGCCAAAGGTGAACAGCCCGAACACGCAGGAAGCCACACACCTCGTATCTGATGACAATATTATCTATAAACAGACACCCCGATTTCAGGGGTGTTTGTTGTTTCGGGATAGAAATTCACTTTCATGAATATAATTGGAAAGAAAAATAACTTTACAAAATGTCGAATTTGTGGTATACTGATACTATTGGATACATAGAAAGGAGTTTATATGCTGAAACTGAAATTGATTGCAATTTTCCAGTCGGTCATGATAGTTGTGCTGATTTTCATTGTGGCGGTGTTGTTGCTTCGTGAACAAAGTCCAGCCAAAGCAGACGAAAACATCATTCCAGCCTCATTGACCGCCAGAACCGAAAACGCCCCGACAACCGAACCCAATCCCGAAGAAACAATTCCGGCAGAGACCATCCCCGATAAAAGAATTTATGATGTAAGCGGTGAGAAAATTTTCCTGCAAGACGGCGCATATGGACAGATATGGCTTCCGGTGCTTGCAGATGTTCCGGCAGACAGCCACGACAAGGAAAATTTTGTCACTCGGAATGGTCGTGCCTACTATCTGGAGAATAACCATGTGACTTCACTGGTGGGAATTGATGTTTCGTCCCATCAGGAAGAAATTGACTGGAACATGGTCAAGAATTCGGGTGTTGATTTTGTGATGCTGCGCTGTGGTTTCCGTGGATATGGTTCAGGCTCATTGACGGTTGACAAGTACTTTGACAGGAATATGCAGGGCGCACTGGATGCCGGACTGGATGTAGGAGTATATTTCTATTCACAGGCACTGACAGCGCAGGAAGCCATTGAGGAAGCAGAAATGACCCTCTCCCTGATTGGTGACAGCCCTGTCACATATCCAGTTGTATTTGACTGGGAAATCGTCACGACTGACAAGGCACGGACAGACGGCATTTCGGTGGATGCGCTCACGGAATGCACAAGGGCATTTTGTGACACCATCCGCAACGCAGGATTTACACCCATGGTTTATCAGAACAAGCGCACTTCCCTGCTGAAATTAGATTTACCCATGCTGACAGACTATGATTTCTGGCTGGCGGAATACAATGATGAAGCTACTTATTATTATGATTATCAAATATGGCAGTATACGGACTCCGGCATTGTTCCGGGGATAAAAGGAGAAGTGGATATTAACATTTCTTTCAAAGATTACAGCCAAGAGGGAGCAACGTCATGAAATTAAAAAAATCGACAAAATTCATGTTTATCATATGGGGAATTCTAATCATCATCAATCTGTTAGCAAAGGTATTTCATGGAGCTGTTGATTTTTACATTGCGCACATTTTCCCCTGTATTTCGTCAATCTGGAGTCACATCAGCAATATTTTCCCTTTTTCGCTGGGGGAATGGATGATAGTTGCCGGAATTGTGCTGATAGTAGTGGGGTTGATAAGTTTTATTGGGTTCATGATATTTGCGAAGGGCAGGCGGAAAAAAATCGCCGGAATCTATGGGCAGATATACGGATGGATTCTGACATGGTTATTCACAGTCGTGACAAGCCGGTTTTTCGTGCTGTATCAGGGGACACAGTTAAGCCAGACGATTGAAACGGAGATAGCGACCGAGGACATTTTGAAAGTATATCAAATGTTGGTGGACGGCGCAAACCGTGAATCCGCACTGATTGCACGAGATGAAGACGGATATTTTGTCATGACAGATAATTTAATGTCAGAAGCGAAAGAATGTATGTCGAGACTTTCGCAGATGTACCCCCAATATGGTGGCTGGTATCCGAACGCAAAGCCCATCTATCACAGTTATTTCTTCTCACAGCAGAATCTTTTAGGGATTTACTATCCTTTTTCGATGGAAGCAAATTACAATCCGGTGGTCTATCCGGTGAATTTGCCTGTTACCATCTGCCACGAATTCACGCATTTGAAGGGGAATATTTTTGAAGATGAAGCCGGATATTATGCATTTCTCGCCTGCATGACGAGTGACAGCGCAGATTTCCGCTATTCTGCATATATTTCCGCCTTGGAATGGTTCGAACCGCATTTCGAGGACGACGAAACCGCATGGGAAAAATATTTCGAAATCAGCGCACAGATTCTGCCCGAAGTTGACAGGGATATGTACACATTTGTGCCCGAAGATTATTGGGAGGAACACAAGGAAAAGGAAGAATTCATCCCGACGGATGTTGTTTCACAGACCGCAGATGTTGTGATGGACACGTCTTTGAAAGTGAATGGAGTTATTGAGGGTTCGCACTCTTACCACGGCATGACTGCCCTTTTGATGCATTATTATTTAGAAGGAGATACTCTGCAATGAATTGGAAACGATACGAACAGCAGAAAAAAGACCGTTACGACCGTTTTGTGCATACGCTGAACGAATGCGGAAAATTTCTTCTTTTGGAAACAGACGAAACAATTGCATATCATATTTTCGAAGAGTTCGACATTGATGCACGTTGCAATTTATGTGATGAAAATTTATCAATATTCCTTGAGGAATACTGGATTGATGAAGCAATTCAGCATGAGGCAGTCCGATTGAGGGAATTATTCTGCACCATGGAAAGAGAACATCCGGAATTATGGAATATCAATGCCGTACGGACTGCGCCGGAATGGCTGGAAATTTTACAGCTTTCTGACGAAATCAAATCAAAGCTTTTCACCTGAAACAATGCCCTTTGACGGGGCATTGTCCTTTTTTGTGCCCATTTCCAGAATTAGACTTGACAAAATGCCGGAATTGTGGTAATATAGATATGTTGTGTTGAAAAATTTTTCATGAAAGGATGTTCGATATGGCAAAACGAAAAGAACCCACGAAACCCAAAAAGCCGACAATGGATGCATGGTTTGAAAATGCCGGCTTGACACAGGAAGAAAATATTACTGACACACTCGAAAAAAATTACCTCCCCTATGCCATGAGTGTGATTATTTCAAGAGCATTGCCGGAAATTGATGGTTTCAAACCGTCCCACCGGAAATTGCTTTATACGATGTACAAAATGGGCTTGCTGAGTGGAGTGCGGACGAAATCGGCAAATGTAGTCGGTCAGACCATGCGCCTGAATCCGCACGGCGACCAAGCAATTTATGAAACAATGGTTCGTCTGACCCGTGCAAATGAATGCTTGTTGCACCCTTATGTTGACAGCAAGGGCAATTTCGGAAAACATTATTCAAGGGATATGGCGTTTGCGGCATCTCGTTATACAGAGGTAAAACTTGCGCCCATCTGCGAAACTTTGTTTTCAGAAATCGACAAAGAAACGGTGGATTTCATCCCGAACTACGACAACACCATGACCGAACCGGCATTACTTCCGGCAACGTTTCCGTCAATCCTCGTCAATGCGAATATGGGAATTGCGGTTTCTATGGCAAGCAATATCTGCCCTTTCAATCTTGCAGAACTCTGTGAGACGGTCATCAGGCTGATGGAGAACCCCGAACATGACATACTTTCCACATTAAAAGGTCCTGACTTCCCCAGCGGTGGCTTTTTGCTGTGGGATGAAGCCGAACTCCGGAAAGTATACGATACAGGTCGGGGAAGTCTTCGCCTGCGTTCGAAGTGGAACTATGACAAATCCGCCGGATGCATTGAAGTGACTGAAATTCCCTACACCACGACTTTGGAACAAATCAAGGACAAAATCACGGAACTTGTCAAAGCTGGAAAACTCCGTGAAATCAGCTATGTGCGTGATGAAATCGACGTGAACGGCTTCCGGCTTGCGATTGATGTCAAGCGGAACACTGACCCCGAAAAGCTCATGCAGAAATTATTCCGCATGACTCCCCTGCAAGATAGTTTTGCATGTAATTTCAACATTCTGATAGGCAATATGCCCAAAGTCATGGGAATTCGTGAAATTTTAACAGAATGGCTGAATTTCCGTGAAAGCTGTGTCCGCCGGAGGGTGCAGTTTGACCTTGCCAAGAAAAAGGAAAAGCTTCACTTGTTGGAGGGGCTGAAAAAAATCCTGCTTGACATTGACAAGGCGATTTCGATAATCCGTGCCACTCCCCAAGAATCCGAAGTAGTACAGAATCTCATGGACGGATTCGGGCTTGACCAGATTCAAGCGGAATATGTCGCAGAAATCAAACTCCGCCACCTGAACAAAGAATACATCCTGAACAAAATCGCAGACGTGGACAATCTGACCGCTGAAATCGCCGACATGGAAGAGATTCTTGCAAATCCGAAAAAAATCCGTCAGATTATCAAGCATGAACTCCAGACCACGGCGAAAAAATACGCTCAGCCCCGAAAAACAATGTTCTATCATGCCAGTGAGGAAGAAGAAATTCCCATACAAGATGAAACGCCAGATTATATTGTCACGCTGTTCCTGTCGAGTGAGGGATATTTCAAGAAAATTACTCCCCAGAGCCTGCGCATGAGCGGAGAACAAAAAGTCAAGGAAGGCGACTTTATTTCACAAAAAATTGAAGCCACCAATAAAACCGAACTGCTGTTTTTCTCTGACAAAGCACAGGTTTACAAGACCCATGCAAGTGCCTTTGATGATGCAAAAGCAAGTATTTTAGGCGACTACATCCCCGTCAAGCTGGGCTTTGAAGAAGATGAACACGTCTCGAAACTGATTGCCACAATGGATTATTCCGGAATGCTGATATTTGTCTATGAAAATGGTAAATGTGCGAAAGTCCCGCTTTCCGCCTATGCGACCAAAACCAACCGCAAAAAATTGGCGAATGCCTTTTCTGACAAGTCGCCGTTGGTGAATATTTTCTGGATTCCGGAAGATACAGACCTCTTGATTCGCTCAACTTCCAACAGGGCAATTTTGCTGAATACGTCTCAGATTCCGGAAAAATCGACACGTTCCACACAAGGCGTTCAGGTCATCAACCTGCAAATCAAGCACAAAGTTGCCAGTGCTGAACTCCCCGAAGGAGAACGCCTCGAAAAACTGGAAGAATACCGTGTGAAAAATATTCCAGTCGCTGGAAAACTCGCCAAAGAACTGGAAGAAGCCAACCAGATGCCGTTAATATGAAATCTGTTCCCGATGAAATGTCGGGAACTTTTTTTGTCAGGATGCACAAAAAGAGCCCCTGCCGTTTGACAGGGGCAAAAGATGTTTTGCTTGATTTTGGAAATTATTCCTTTACACCACCGAGGGCAACACCTGCAATGATGAACTTTGAAAGAATGAAGTATACAACGACAATCGGGATGATTGACAATGTGATACACAGATAGTTTACACCATTATCAATGTTCTTGTCGAATGCCAGTACCTTGGAAACCATAATCGGCACAGTTGCATAGTCTGCATTTTTCAGAATCATGTTCTGAGTATAGTAGTTATTCCAGTTGGAAACGAATGCAAAAATAGCCTGTACAGCGATAGCCGGCTTCATCATCGGGATAGCGATGGTAATGAAGGTACGGAATTCGCCGCAGCCGTCAATTCTCGAAGCTTCCACGATTTCCAAGGGGAAACTTGATTTCATGTAAGAAACCATGAAGAAGATAACGGCAGGGGCGGCAATCGCCGGAACAATCAGCGGAATAAAGCTGTTAATCAGGTGCAGAGAGTACATAAAACGTACGAAACCTGCGGAAGATACCTGTACCGGAATCATCATAACGCCGATGATAAAGGTATAAGCTGCACCACTGAGTTTAAAGTCATAAACCGTCAGACCATAAGCTGTCATTGCAGAGAAGAATACAGTTAATAATGTAGAGAAACCTGCAATAATCAAGCTGTTTAAGTAACCACGACCGAGGCTGAATGCGGAAGAATACTGCTGAGCGACACGCTTTGCAGCCTTTCCTGCATCTGCCGGAAGGTCATTCATCAAAGTTTTGATGTTTGCACCGAGGGACTTGCCGAAGAAGAAACGGGAAGGATTCTGTGCCAAGTCCATATGTGCATGGGTAGAGTTTACAATCAGAATGTAAATCGGGACGAGACAAATCAGTGTCAGAATAACGCAAACCACAAAGATGGCAATGGACTTTGCCATAATTTTGGAATGGTAACTATCTTTCTGCTGACCATACTGTTCTTTCATGCTCATATTGTCAGACCTCCTTGCTTCATCTTAGCTTTCATTTGCTTTTCAGCCTTCTTGCGCTGCTTCTTCTTAGCGATAGCATCCTTATCACGGTTCATGTAGAATGTGATAGAACCCAGAACAGCGGTAATTGCGAAGATGATAATGGAAGCCGCACCGGCATAACCATAGCTTGCCTGTTCAACAGTACCCTTGTTGAAGTTGTAGTAGATGTAAACCGCAACTGTTTCCAGTTCCTTGGAGAAGTTAGCACCATTGTGGAACAGATACGGCAGGTCGAACATCTGGAGACCACCAATCATGGAAGTTACGAGTGTGTAAACCATGATGGGCTGAAGCAGAGGAAGAGTAATCTTGAAGAACTGCTGTGTAGAATTTGCACCATCAATATCAGCAGCTTCGAACAGTGACGGACTGATACCCATGATACCGGACATCAGCATAATCATAGTGTTTCCGAACCACAGCCATGTCTGAATAAACATAACCATGATTTTGGAATTGACAGGGTCAGTAACGAACTTAATGGGTTCACTCACAAGATGCATATTCAGCAATGTTGCATTGATGAAGTAGTTCTTGGAGTCGCCGAAAAGATTTACATACAGAGCAGCAACGGATGCGGCTGTGATGATATTCGGCATGTACATAACAATCTTGAAAAATCCCTTTCCGGGGAGCTTTACCTTGGCATCTGTGAACCATACCGCAAGCAAAAGAGAAAGCAGAATCTGCGGAATGAAGTTACCGAACCAAAGAATAAATGTGTTTCCGAGTGCCTTGGCAAACTCAGCATGAGTTGCTGCGGCACCGGCTGACGAACCTTTACCAAACAGAATAGTAGAATAATTCTCCATTCCTACAAAAGCGGCATTGTTCGCCTGATTGCCCTTAAAGGACAGAATAAACGTGTAAATCAAAGGCCAAATCTGGAAAAAGCAATACACAAGGAAAAAAGGTGCAATGAACATATATCCATATTTAGCGTAAGAAATCGATTTGATACGACGCTGTGCAGCTGACGCCATCGCTTTTCACCCTCTCGAATAATATAGATTAGATTATACAACACGTTGCCTATGGGGGCACAATTCTCCCCCACAGGCTTCGTATTGGTTTTACGTGTTCTGTTTGTCAATCAGAATCCGAATCAGGTCAAGTCAGGGTTATCTGCCTTAG
Organism: Ruminococcus sp. UBA3855; assembly: GCA_002392545.1. GTDB lineage: Bacteria > Bacillota > Clostridia > Oscillospirales > Ruminococcaceae > UBA3855. Next base: position 2,672 of record DGHF01000066.1, on the reverse strand, counting down.
CCTGTTCTGTGAACTTGTTGATGATTGTGTCAGTATCTTCAGAGATGTTTTCCTTCAGAGTTGTCAGGAAAGTATCCTTCAGGTTCTGGTCATACTTTGTGATAGAGTCAGACATCTTGATGCCGGAAGCAACTTCAGAAAGTACTGCGAACTGGTCCTGACCACCCAACAGCGGGTTAGAGTTGGACTTGTCAGCAACAATCTTGTCCATAGCAACCTTGTTATTTACAAAGTCGCCGGAATACAGAGCATATTCTTCCATGGTTGCAGCATCAACAGTGAACTGTCTTACGAAGTCAGCAGCAGGTGTTGCACTGTTGCAGTTCGGGGATACGCAGAGCCAAGAACCGCCCCAGAAGAATTCCTGCGGACCTACAACGATGTTCCAGTTACCGTCAGAACCGCCGTTCTGCTCGAGCTGTGCGCCCTCACCGAGACACCATGTAGAATAGAAGTAACCCAGAGTTTCGCCGTTCAGACCAGCATTTGTCCAGTCAGTTGTCCACTGCTCAATAGAAGGATTCACATAGCCATTGTCAACGTAGCCCTTAACCATGTCAGTGAATTCCTTAGCAACATCGGTCTTGATAGTAGTACCATCAACCCAAGCTGCATTCTTAGCAGTAGAGAATGCCTGCCACAGACCGCCAATAGTAGCAGCCATTGTTACCTTGCCTTCAGAAGCTGTCTTCAGCTCTTCAGCAGTAGCAGCGAAATCATCCCAGCTGCCAATCTTAGCCTGCATATCTTCAGGGCTTGTTACACCCAGATACTGCTCAGCCAGTGTAGTGTTGTAAGCGTAACCGCCTGCTGCTGCCTGCCAGGAAGCTGCCTTCAGAACGCCGTTGTTATCTGTACCGATTTCAACAGTGTACTGGTAAGCATCCTTGTAATCATCAGCTGTGAAGCCGAGGTCAGACAGAGGAGCGGACATGCTGTCATCATTGATGTAGTTCAGAATCCAGCCAGCTTCTGCAACGAACAGGTCAACGTCATCGCCGCTGTTCAGGTATGTAGCATACTGTGTGGAAGCCTCAGTACCATTAGAACCGCAGTTCTGGTAAACGGGAGTGCCTGCGCCGGAATACTGGTCAAACATGTTAGCGAGGTCAGCATCAGTCCAGCATACAATAGTCAGTGTGTCATCATCATCAGGCAGATTTACTGCTGCGGAAGAACTTCCTGCATCGCCAGCATCACCTGCGTCGCCAGCATCACTAGTATCACCTGCGTCGCCAGCATCACCTGCGTCACCAGCATCACTTGCATCACCTGCGTCGCCAGCATCACTTGCATCGCCGCCATTGTCAGCGGGTGCTGCACTGCTGCTGTTATTAGCAGCCGGTGTGGAACTGGAAGATTCAGAGCCGCCGCCACAAGCTACGAAAGCAGAAGAAGCCATAGCGAGTGTAGCGAGCAAAGCCAGTGTTCTTGTTAATTTGCTCATTGGTATTTCCTCCTTAAGATATATCTATTACATTTCCCTGTGAAATGTAATATACGGTGTTTTGGCACATACATTAAATTTGTGCCACGGTGTTCCCCTCCAACAGTTGCACGTCAATACATTGTACACGTTCTGTCATTGGGATTTCTTCTTTCTGAAGCAACCGAAGCATGAGCCTTGCGGCACTTTGTCCGATTGCATCAGTGTCCTGCCGAATGGTAGTCAATTGAGAACCTAACATTCTCAGGATGGGGTGTCCGTCAAAACCAACAATAGAAACGTCTTTCCCGACTGTCAAACCTGCATCACTGATGGCTTTCATACCTGCGACGGCACAAAGGTCATCAGGATAAAGAATACAAGTCGGACGGTTTTCACCTGAAAGCAGCCGCCTCGTCAGTTCATAGGACAACTCCGGATGAAGGTATTTTCCTTCCAGAATCAATTTTTCATCTAATGCAACGGAATGTTCTTCCAAAGCACAGATGAACGCATTTTTCCGGATGTCTGTTACCTGTGAAGGTTCACCATAGATGTAAGCAATTTTCTGATGCCCCATCCTCAGCACATATTCCAGAATGGAACGGACTCCCGCATCATTATCGGAAATAACAGAATACTTCTCGTCTGAAACATAATCCACGGAAACAACCGGAATTTCTGATTCCAGAAGGTTCTGTATCTCCGGAGCGGAGAAGTCCACACATGCCGCCAGCACTCCATCCACATTTCTGTAAATACAGTGCTCGTAGTAAGTGCAGGGCTGTGCGCCAATCTGACTGCTGATGAATGTCAGGTCATATCCACTGCGTTCCATCATTACTTTGAAGCTATCCAAGATAGATGCAAAGTAGTGATGTTTCAGACCGCTATCTGCTTTATCAACCATCAAGACCCCGATATTATAAGTCTTGTTGGTTTTCAGTGCCCTTGCCATAGCGTTGGGCAGGTAGCCAAGCTGTCTGGCAGTTTCCCGAACCCTCTCCCTTGTCAACGGGTTGACATCATCACGATTATTCAGTGCCTTGCTGACGGTTGCTGTCGAAACACCACAAGCATGGGCTATGTCTTTGATAGAAACCATCTTCTCCACACCTTCAACCTTTTCATTCAGAATGTTGCTTGCTGAACTTCACTAACAATAATATACATCACTCGGCGCAAAAAGTCAATGCAAAAATCTATTCTTTCACTTTTTTTGAATAGACTGCACAAAACAGCAGTC
>DGHF01000245.1 GCA_002392545.1 Ruminococcus sp. UBA3855 | reverse complement strand
AATTTTCAGGCTCACAATAATAGTCACCCACAAAGACACCATTGTATTGTTCAGCCATCAATCTGCCGATTTTTGCTCTGTCCAGAAACTGCACCAGTTCATTTGGACACCCCTGAACCTCTGGAATCATATCATTTTCAATCACAAATTCACCAAGTTCGGAAAAATTGGAAGCCCTTATCACAGGCACACTTTCCAGCCCAAATGTCATCTGCACGGCATCCTCAAAACGGAAAACAGAATTTTTCTGCACGACTGCCTGATAGACTGCTCTTTCGGGCGAAGTCATGTTCACGAGCCGTTCGGCGAATACATTCAATGCAAAAATATCGGCTGTGAACATTTTTTCTGTCAATTCGGATGGCGGTGTAATTTCCTCATAGTAACAGGTAAATTCAAAATCGACTGTTCTGTTTCCTTTCTGATGCAAGCGGTCGAGAATGTCTAGAAGTTCCAGCGTTTTCTTCGGAAAATCTTCTGTCAAGCTACAATTTCCATTTGTCAAAGTGACTTTCATTGGCTGATTCCCCCCATCGTTTGCGTTTCGCTCTGTTCTGATTCTGCAAATATCTGTTCCAGCATGGCTTTGTTGTAGACGTAACAATAACAATCGTAGTCGCCTTGTTTGGGAATACATCTTAAAAAATATACGTTGTATTTCATTGCAAATTGGAAGCCTTTTCCTTTGTAAGATTCCAAATCCTGCATTTCGATTCCGTCATGCTCACGAATATATTTTGACATATCCGTCCGACTTTTCAGGAGACTTTTCTTCAATTCCGCAACCAAAGAATTTAATTCATCGATAAAATTATTGTCTGCTAAATCACAATTTTTGCCGAACCATTTGTTAAAAAATTCTGTTCCTGATTTGCCGAAATCCATTCGCAGATAGCCGACAAGCGCCTGTGCAAAATCAGATTCGCTGTCGGAATATTGATTTGCTAATGAAAGCTTGCCAAAAATGAAAGGATGTGTTATAATAAGAATATGGAAAAAGAACTGAAAACGGAAGCAGTAAAATTAAGTCCGAATGAACAGTATCTGATTAGAAAGAATATTGTCCGTCTGTTGGAACAGAAGAAAAGCAACAGTGAGATTGCAGAAATACTTGATGTGAGTGAAAGGCATGTCAGGTCAGTCAAAAAGACATATTCAGAAAAAGGGCTGGAAGGACTGAAACCTCGTAAAAGAGGACGGGAAAAAGGAAAGAATCTGATTCTGACAGGAGAAGAGGAGAAAGAAATACAGAAATTGCTCGCAGATACAACACCTGACCTGATGGGATTCGAAGAGTGTATGTGGACAAGGAAAGTGATACAGAATCTGATTGAGAAAAAATACAGAAAGAAAATAAAATACTCCACGCTTGGTGTTTATCTGGCAAGATGGGGATTCACCAGTCAGAGACCTGCAAAGCGTGCATATCATCAGGATAAGGAGAAAATTGATAAATGGCTGAATGAGGAATTTCCAGGCATTACAGAACGTGCTGTGAAAGAAAATGCGGAGATATTTTTCGGAGATGAAACCAATATTCAGAATACGGCAAATTACATGAGAGGATACGCACCGAAAGGGAAAACACCTGTTGTCAGAAAGGAAGCCAGAAAACTGAAAATCAATATGCTTTCCGCAGTGACAAAAAGAGGAAAACTGCGCTTTATGCTGTATCAGGATAATATGAATGCAGGAAAGTTAATTGATTTTATGCGCCGTCTTGTCAGGGAAAGCAAAAAGAAAGTATTTTTGATTCTGGACAATCTGAAAGTACATCATGCCAAAAAAGTAACAGGGTGGCTTGAAAAGCACAAGGAACAGATTGAAATTTTCTATCTTCCGCCTTATGCCCCTGAACAGTGCGGATGGTTCAGGGCAGTTTTGACACGGCGGTTAGGTTGTTGCGAGTTAAAGTGGCGGTGCGCCACAATCACAGCGGACGGCAAAGCCGACCGCTTTCGGGCTTTATGCAGGGGTTTGATTCAGGTGCTGTAAATCAGAGATTTTTATTTTTCGGTGCTTTGCAGGAAAAAAAGCCGAATTTTCACCAAATAATTAGGTGCTGGAGGTCATTTTATGGGTTTTGAGAAAAAAATCAGGTTTCAGTTCTGGGTGTATCCAGAAACGATGAAAGATGTGGAGCAACATTTCAAAAGTGAGAATTGCAAATCACAAAGTGAATTTATCGAAAAGGCGATTAAATTTTATATCGGCTATCTGGATGCGGAACGTCATGTGAATTATTTATCTCCCATGATTACGGAATCTGTTGCTGCTACTATCAAAGGAACGGAACAACACATCACCAGAATTTTATTCAAGGTTGCTGTCGAACTCGGAAAGCTGTCGCATATGCTTGCGGCAGCTCATGATGTTGATGAGGAAACTCTTCGTCAACTGCATTCCATGTGCGTAAGTGAAGTTAGAAAAATTAATGGAATTATCAATTATGAAGATGCTGTGAAATTTCAGAAAGAGTGATTGTGATGCCGAAAATTATTGTGACGAGCCGCTATATGAAAAGTGGCTCAAAACAGAAATCAAATTATGTGAAATATATTGCTACCAGAGAGGGAGCAATTGCTGTGAAATCGAACTCTCCCAATGCTCCAGCTACTCAAAAGCAAAAAGCATTGATTGATTCTCTGCTAAAAGAATTTCCAGAAAGCAAAGAATCTTTCGAATACACAGACTACACAACAAATCCCACTCAACAAAAAGCATCTGCCTTAATTTCAGAGATTCTAGAACACAATGCCGACCAGATAGCCACAAAAGAAAATTATGTTGGCTATCTGGCAAAGCGTCCGGGGGCTGTGAAGTTCGGAACACATGGATTGTTCTCACACGAGAACGCTCCCATTGATTTGAATGCTGTCATCAAGGAAGTTGGAAGTCATGCTGGAAATGTCTGGACTCATGTGGTTTCGCTCCGCAGAGAGGATGCACAACGAATGGGCTATGACAATTTGACTGCATGGAGAGAGTTGGTCAAGCGACAGATTCCCAACATTGCAAGATGGTCAAAAATAGACCTTGCACATCTGAAATGGTATGCAGCTTTTCACGACAAAGAAACAAATCCTCATGTGCATATCATTGTGTATTCCACTGACCCAAAAGAAGGATTTCTCACAAAACAAGGCATTGAAAAAATTCGGAGTGGCTTTGCAAATGATATTTATCGTGATGAATTGTATCACCTGTACGAACAGCAGACAGATGTCCGAAATCAGTTGAAAAATTTGACTGCGGATGCTATGAAAAAATTGTCACAACAGATTTCGGAAAATCAAAATCCAGATGCCGAACTGCTCCAGCTCATCAGTTTGCTCTATCAACAGCTGAAAAGTGCAAAAGGGAAAAAAGTGTACGGCTATCTGAAACAAGATACCAAGAAAACAGTGGATTTGATTTTTTCAAGACTTGCACAGAATGAAACCATCCAACAGATGTATGTTCTTTGGTGTGAAATGGAACAAGCAAAGCACGATGTGTATTCCTCTGCAAAGGTGGATTTTCCAGAACTGATTGACAATCCAGAATTTAAGTCCGTGAAAAACATGATTGTTAAAACTGTTGCCGATATGAATCTGAATCCGACTGAATCAGAACAAGAAAATTTTGATTTTCAAGGTGAGTTCCTCAACACAGATGAACAACCTTATAGAGAGCAATATCAGAATCGAATGCTTGCAGAGACTGCTTTCAGATTGCTCGCAAATTTGAGCAAAATGATTGAGGAAGATTATGACAGCACAGAACGGACACTGCATTCACAGACAGACAGAACAACTTGTGGCAAATGGTGTTATTGCAGTAGCCGAAGGTGCGAATATGCCCACTACAGAAGATGCGACAAAATATCTTCAGGAAAAAGGTGTCTATTTCATTCCGGGCAAGGCTTCCAATGCAGGCGGTGTTGCGACTTCTGCTTTGGAAATGTCCCAGAACAGCGAACGTCTGAGCTGGAGTTTTGAAGAAGTAGATTCCAAACTCAAAAAGATTATGGAAAATCTGTATCACAATATTGACGATGCTGCTAAGAAATACGGCTTTGAGGGCAACTATGTAGTCGGTGCGAATATTGCCGGATTTGAAAAAGTCCTTGATGCCATGAACGCACAGGGTATCGTATAATGAATGAGCAGAAACCAGACTGCATTCCTGTTTCCAGTTTCCCAATGAAAAATCCTGAAATGCTGATTGGAAATCCAGAAAAGTCTCCCTATCCGGAAGTGCATACAGAACAGGAATATGCAAGAGATACCATTACATGGGATTAACATAATCAGTGATACTCCCCTGTGAATCCGATTCAGGGGGGTATCTGTTTCTGTTTTAATCTCTATAATTCTGAAATTATCTGAAAGGAGATATGTCATGAAACAAATTCTTGTTTGCCGTGAAAAAGACCCTCTTGAAACCAGAGTGGCTCTGATTCCGGCTGACATCAAGAAACTTGCATCAATGGGCTTTTCTTTCAAAGTTGTCAGCGGTGCAGGTCTGAAAAGCGGCTTTTCTGATGAGGAATACCAGAAAGCAGGTGCTGTGATAATCAGAGAAGAAAAAGACGGATATGATGCTGAAATTGTTTTAAGGATTCTTAAACCGGATTCCATAGACGGATTAAAGCCTGATACTCTGCATTTAAGTTATTTAGACCCATTCAACGAAAAAAAATTACTGCACGAATTTGCAGTCAGAAAAATTCAGGCGGTTTCTCTGGAAATGATTCCAAGAACCACTCTGGCACAGAAAATGGATGTACATTCCTCACAGACTTCCCTTGCCGGATATGTCGCTGTTGTCAATGCAGCTGCAAGACTGCCGAAAATTCTGCCAATGATGGTAACACCATCCGGTACTATCAATCCGGCAAGAGTATTTATTATCGGTGTCGGTGTTGCTGGATTACAGGCGATTGCAACTGCTAAGAGATTAGGCGCAAGAGTTGATGCATTCGATACCCGTCCTGTCGTGGAAGAACAAGTCAAATCTCTGGGGGCAAGTTTTGTCAAGATTGACCTCGGAGAAATGGGACAGACTGCTCAGGGCTATGCAAAAGAACTGACTCCCGAACAAATCCGGAAACAGCAGGAAGCACAGGCAA
>DGHF01000013.1 GCA_002392545.1 Ruminococcus sp. UBA3855 | reverse complement strand
TCATCCGCAAGGAAGGTAAGGCCGGCAAGGGCAAGAAGTAAGGAAAGGAGTAAACGGCTATGATTAAAAAGTTTGACAGCAACAAGGCTCGTCTGAAGAGACATGCCCGTGTTCGCAGAAAGATTTCCGGAACTCCTGAAGTTCCGAGACTGAATGTGTTCCGCAGCTCCAAGAACATCTATGCACAGATTATTGACGATGTCAATGGTGTAACACTCGCTTCCGCAAGCAGTCTTTCCAAGGACTTTGACGGAAACGGCGGTAACATTGAAGGTGCAAAGAAGGTCGGCGAACTGATTGCAAAGGCTGCTGCTGACAAGGGCATCAAGGATGTTGTTTTTGACAGAGGCGGTTACCTGTATCACGGAAGAGTGCAGGCTCTCGCAGAGGCTGCCCGTGAAAACGGTCTGAATTTCTAAGAAAGGGAGGGAACACGATTGGCTAATTTTGAGCAGAAAGAGAATGAGTACCTCGAAAAAGTCGTACACATCAACAGAGTATCCAAGACTGTCAAGGGCGGTCGTATCATGAAATTCTCTGCACTGGTTGTTGTTGGTGACGGCAATGGTACAGTTGGTTTCGGTATGGGCAAATCCGGCGAAGTTCCGGACGCTATCCGCAAGGGCATTGAGGATGCCAAGAAGAATATGGTCAAAGTTCCGCTGAAAGGCACTACCATTCCTCATGAAATCGTGGGTAAGTTTGGCGCAGGTGAAGTTTTGATGCGTCCGGCTGCTCCCGGTACTGGTGTAATCGCAGGCGGTCCTGTCCGTGCAGTCATTGAAGTGGCTGGTATCAAGGACATCAGAACCAAGTCCCTGCGCTCCAATAATCCCTGCAACGTTGTAAGAGCTACCATTGCTGGTCTGACCGGCTGCACAACCGCTGAGGAAGTTGCAGAAAAGCGTGGCAAGACCATCAAGGAAATTCTCGGCTAAGGAGGGCAATCATGAAAAAGATTACACTTGTTAAGAGCCTCATTGGCTGCAAGAAAGACCAGATTGCTACTGCAAATGCACTGGGTCTGAGAAAAATCGGCGATGTTACCAATCAGCCCGATAATCCTTGCACAGCAGGCAAGATTCATAAAATCATTCACCTCATCAAGGTTGAAGAAGCGTAAGCAAGGAGGTGCAACACAATGCAGATTCATGAACTCGTACCGGCTCCGGATTCCAACAAGCCTTCCAAGCGTGTAGGTCGTGGACACGGTTCTGGTAACGGCAAGACCGCAGGCAAGGGACACAAGGGTCAGAAGGCTCGTTCCGGCGGCGGCGTAAGAATCGGTTTTGAAGGCGGTCAGATGCCGCTTGCAAGAAGAATTCCGAAAAGAGGATTCAACAATATTTTTGCAGCTAAGTACACAACTGTCAATGTCAGTGACCTGAATAAGTTCACTGATGGTACAGTGGTTGATACAGAACTGCTTCTCGCCAGCGGACTGATTAAGAAAGTCAACGATGGTGTAAAAATTCTGGGTGACGGAGAACTGACAGCTAAGAATTTGACTGTTAAGGCTGCAAAGTTCACAAAGTCCGCAACCGAGAAGATTGAAAAGGCAGGCGGGAAAGCAGAGGTGATTTGAGGTGTTTCAGACTCTCAGAAACGCTTGGAGCGTCCCCGAAATCCGTAAGAAGTTCATCTATACGTTTGTCATGATTATCATTTTCAGAATCGGTTCGGCAGTCACTGTTCCTTTTCTGGATTTGGCAAGCGTGCAGACGTGGGTTGACCAAAATGCGACTGGCGGAAACTTCTTAGAGTACCTGAACATTCTTACTGGTGGCGCACTTTCCAAAGCTACCATTTTCTCCCTGTCAATTACCCCCTATATTAACTCATCTATTATTATCCAGCTTCTGACGTATGCGCTCCCACCGTTGGAGCGTCTACAGGAAGAGGGTGAGGAAGGGCGGAAGGTCATTAACAAAATTATGGCTTATGTCGCTCTTGGTCTGGCATTGTTTATGGCGATTGCCTACTATCTCACACTCCGGAACAGTATGCATGCAGTAAAATATACAACTGGTGCATATGGCTGGTATGCTGCAATCATCATTGTGGCATGTTTCACAGCGGGCGCATCCTTCGTGGTGTGGATGGGTAACCGCATCAGTGAAAAGGGCATTGGAAACGGTGTTTCTATGCTGTTGTTCGCTGGTATTCTGGCAAGATTCCCCACCGATGTCGGCACACTGGTTGAATTGACCGTGACAACTCCTGCAAAGTATTTCTGGGTATCTCTGGCAGTTCTGGTAATGTTCGTATTTATGATTACATTCATTGTATTTATGAATGAAGCAGAGCGCAGAATTCCGATTCAGTATGCAAAGCGTGTAGTCAATGGCGGTCGCAGACAGATGGGCGGACAGAGTACACATATTCCGATTAAAGTTTGCATGAGCGGTGTAATGCCTATCATCTTTGCAATGTCTTTCATGTCTCTTCCTTCTACTATCAGCCTGTTCAAACAGCCTGTAGAGGTACTGACAGAAGACACCACAGCAGGCGAGCGGTTCTATTATCATTTTATCAATTTCTTCAAGACCACAAGCCCGTGGTATGCAGTACTGTATTTAGTTTTGATTGTGGCATTCAATTATTTCTATGTATCCATGCAGTACAACCCCATTGAGATTGCAAACGGACTTCGTCAGACAAACGGCGCAATTCCGGGAATCAGACCTGGTAAGCCGACATCTGACTATATTCAGAGAGTACTTTCCAAGATTTCTCTCGTTGGTGCAATTTTCCTTGGTATTATCGCCATTCTCCCGATTGTGATTACATGGATTGACGGCAACCTTGCTTCACTCTCCATGGGTGGTACATCCATCTTAATCGTGGTCAGCGTAGCCTTGGAAACAGCAAGAACTCTGGAATCTCAATTGATGATGCGTCATCATCCGGGATTCTTAGGATAAGGAGGGCATGTATATGAATTTGATTCTTCTCGGCGCACCAGGCGCAGGAAAAGGAACACAGGCAGAGGCAATTTCTGAAGCTTTGAACATTCCGCAGATTTCCACTGGCAATATGCTTCGTGAAGCGGTAAAGAACGGCACGGAATATGGTCTCAAGGCAAAAGCAGTGATGGAAGCCGGCGGTTTGGTATCTGATGATATTGTTATCGGAATTCTGAAAGACCGCATTGCACAGGATGATGCACAGAATGGCTTTATTCTGGATGGTTTTCCAAGAACTGTAGCGCAGGCGGAAGCACTCGATAGCATGGGTGTGAGAGTTGACAAGGTTGTGGAAATCTTCGTTCCTGATGAAACTATCAAGGAAAGAGTTTCCGGCAGACGTGTTTGTGAAGGCTGCGGCGCATCTTATCACATTGTTTACAAGCCCTCTCAGGTAGAAGGCGTTTGTGACAAGTGTGGTGGGAAAACTGTTATCCGCAAGGATGACCAGCCCGAAACTGTTATCTCCCGTCTGGAAACCTACCACAAAGAAACTGAGCCTATCAAGGCTTATTATGAAAAGCAAGGCAAGCTCGAAACCATTGTCGGACAGGAAGAAGTTGCAGATACCAAGCGTCTGACTTTGAAGGCAGTAGGGGTAGAGATTGCATGAGCATCACAATAAAATCAAGAACCGATATTGAGAAAATGCGCATTGCCGGCAGAATTGCCGCCAATGCACGTGACCTCGCCGGAAAGTCTCTTGAAGCCGGAATGACAACAAAGGACATTGATAAAATTGTTCATGACTACATTGTCGGGCAGGGTGCAGTACCTTCTTTCTTGGGTTACGGTGGTTTCCCAGGGAGTGCCTGCATTTCCGTAAACGATGAAGTGATTCATGGAATTCCGGGGACAAGAAAAATCAAAAACGGCGATATTGTAAGTATCGATGTCGGGGCGTATATTAACGGCTTCCATGGTGATACCTGCGCTACTTTTCCGGTCGGGAAGATTTCAGAAGAGGCGCAGATGCTGTTGGACGTAACAAAAAATTCTCTCTATGCTGGGATTGCAAAGGCTGTTCCGAATGCAAGGCTTGAAGAGGTCTGCGGTGCTGTGGAGGAGTACTGTGCATCCAGAGGCTATGGCATTGTCCGTGAATACTGCGGGCATGGCATAGGCAGAAATCTGCATGAATCCCCCGAAGTTCCCAATTATGTACAGAAGGGTGCAAAAGATATGCGGATTAGGCTTCAGGCAGGTATGTGTATCTGCATTGAACCGATGATAAACGTCAAAGGCGATGCGATTCGTGTTTGCAAGGATGGCTGGACAGTCAGAACCAAAAGCGGTAGTCTTTCCGCCCATTTTGAGCACGCAATTGCAATTACAACCAGCGGACCGGTCATTCTGACGGAGTCAGATATTGACTGATGCGGCTGCAAATAGGAATGGTGGTTTGTGCTGTCGCCGGAAAAGAAAAGAACGGCTTTTATCTGGTCACCGGACTGGAGGAGTGTTCCGTACTTCTGGCTGATGGCAGACACAGACCCCTTGAAAAGCCAAAGCGCAAAAATATCAGACACGTCCGCCCCACTTCTGAGATATGGGAAACGGAGGGTCTGACCAATAAAGAACTGCGCCGCAAACTGTGTGAATATGCAGCCAAGGGAGGTATTTGATTTGTCTAAGGAAGATTTGATTGAAGTAGAAGGGGTTGTCCTTGAAGCCCTGCCGAATGCAAATTTCCGTGTGGAGCTTCCGAACAAGCATGTCATTCTTGCTCATGTTTCCGGTAAACTGCGTATGAATTATATTCGCATTGTACCAGGGGATAAAGTCAAGATTGAAATGTCACCCTACGATTTGACAAAGGGACGCATTACTTGGAGAGCAAAGTAATGCACCATACAAGGAGGTATTTTCCATGAAAGTAAGACCTTCGGTAAAACCGATTTGCGAAAAGTGCAAGGTCATCAAGCGTAAGGGAAAAATCATGGTTATCTGTGAAAATCCCAAGCACAAACAGCGTCAGGGTTAATCCCCTGTAAGCATTGGAGGTGAATTCAAACAATGGCTAGAATTTCAGGTGTTGACCTTCCCAAGGAAAAGAGAGTGCAGATTGGTCTGACTTATATCTATGGTATTGGTCGTCCGACTGCTGACAAGATTCTGGATGCTACCGGCATCAATCCGGATACCAGAGTGAAGGATTTGACAGAACAGGACGTTGCAAAACTGCGTGATTATATCGACCAGCATCTGACCGTTGAAGGCGACCTTCGTCGTGAAGTTGCTTTGAACATCAAGAGACTGGTAGAAATCGGCTGCTATCGTGGTGTCCGTCATAGAAAGGGTCTTCCGGTAAGAGGTCAGCGTACTAAGACAAACGCAAGAACCCGCAAAGGACCGGCTAAGACTATCGCTAACAAGAAGAAGTAAGGAGGGCGAATTCTTTTGGCACAGCAGAAGAAAAAGGTTACGACTGTACGCCGCCGCAGAGAGCGCAAGAATATCGAAAGCGGTGCAGTGCATATTCAGTCCACATTTAATAATACAATTGTGACGATTACCGACACACAGGGCAATGCCATTTCATGGGCATCCGCTGGCGGACTTGGTTTCCGTGGTTCGAGAAAGTCCACTCCGTTCGCTGCGCAGACAGCTGCTGAAACTGCTGCAAAGGCTGCAATGGAACATGGTCTGAAGACTGTTGAAGTTTACGTAAAAGGTCCGGGAAGTGGTCGTGAAGCTGCTATCCGTGCACTTCAGACTGTTGGTCTGGAAGTTCGCATGATTAAGGATGTTACACCAATTCCGCATAATGGTTGCCGTCCGCCTAAGAGACGCCGTGTCTAATTTGGAGGTGTATGTGTTATGGCAGTAAATAAAGACCCGATTTTGAAAAGATGCAGATACCTTGGTATCTCTCCCATGGTTATGGGGATTAACAAACAGTCCAACCGCAACCCCAACGCTAACAACCGTAAGAAGGTTTCTGAATACGGTACTCAGCTCAAGGAAAAGCAGAAGCTCAAGTTCATCTATGGCATGATGGAAAAGCCTTTCCGTCACTATTTTGAACTCGCTGAAAAGATGGAAGGCAAAGCCGGTGACAATCTGATTACTTTGCTGGAATCTCGTCTTGATAACGTTGCATTCCGTATGGGTATGGCACTGACCAGACGTGAAGCCAGACAGCTGGTAACTCATGGTCATTTCACTATCAATGGTAAGAGAGTAGATATTCCTTCTTATCGTGTATCTGTTGGCGATGTGATTGCCGTTGACGAAAAGAGCAGAACCAGTGCAAAGTTCAAGGATGTTGCAGAACAGACAAAGGGCAGAATTACTCCCACTTGGCTGGATGTCAACAGAGATGCTTTCTCCGCAACAGTCAACAGACTGCCGAATCCTTCGGACATTGATTACGAGACAGAAACACACCTGATTGTCGAGCTGTACTCCAAGTAATCCGTAATTGCTTGTGAGGGTGCACAATTCACGATACAAAGTAATTACGAAATAGGAGGGTTTATATGCTTGAAATTATTCAGAAGCCGGAAATTGTTCCCGAAGATTTAAGACCTGACGGAAAGTATGGCAAGTTTGTTCTCTCTCCACTGGAGCGAGGCTATGGCACAACCCTTGGCAACAGCCTCAGACGTGTACTTCTTTCTTCTATCCCTGGTGTTGCAGTCAATTTTGTAAAGATTGACGGAGTGCATCATGAGCTTTCCACAATTCCGGGTGTGAAAGAGGATGTGACAGAAATTATTCTGAGTCTCAAGGGGCTGACCGCAAAGCTCTACGGCGAAGGACCAAAGACACTGCTCATCAATGCAGAGGGCGAATGTGAGGTCACTGCAAGCGATATTGAAGCAGATTCTGAGGTTACAATTCTCAACCCCGGTATGCATATCGCTACTCTGGGGAAGGATGCAAAACTTCACATGGAGATTACCATTGACCGTGGCAGAGGCTATGTTTCTGCGGAGCGTAACAAGCAGCAGACGGCTGATATCCCGATTGATGTAATTGCCGTAGACAGCATTTATACTCCTGTTTTAAAGGTGAACTATACTGTAGAGAATACACGTCTCGGACAGGTCACCGACTATGACAAGCTCACCATGGAGGTATGGACTGATGGTACTATCTCCGCAAAGGAAGCTTTGTCACAGGCAGCCAATCTCCTCAACGAGCATCTGAGACTCTTCGTTGACCTTTCCGACGAAGCAAGTATTCCTGAGGTTCTTGTTGAAAAGGATGATAAAGGCAAGGAAAAAATCCTTGAGATGACCATTGAGGAACTTGACTTGTCGGTACGTTCTTTCAATTGCTTGAAACGTGCCGGAATCAATACTGTTGACGACTTAATCAATAAGTCCGAAGAAGAAATGATGAAGGTGCGTAACCTCGGTAAAAAGTCCTTTGATGAAGTCAGAGAAAAGCTCCAGTCTCTGGGCTTTGACCTCTCCTCTGAGGATGATTTGAGATAACGCATTCAGATTTGAGATTTTACCCGACAGACGATACCCCCTGAAAGGGTTCGTCCGGTCGGATGAGAAAAGGAGTGAATTACAATGCCGGGTACGAGAAAACTGGGCAGAACCACTGCTCACAGAACTGCTATGCTCAGAGCTATGGTAACATACCTGCTTGAAAAAGGTCAGATTGAAACCACTCTGACCAGAGCAAAGGAAGTTCGCAGCGTGGCTGAAAAGATGATTACACTGGGCAAAAATACAGACCTGCACAGCAAGCGTCAGGTATATTCCTATATCACTAAGGAAGATGTTGCAAAGAAACTCTTTGATGACATCGCTCCGAAGTATGCAGACCGCAAGGGCGGTTACACACAGATTATCAAGATTGGCCCTCGCCGTGGTGATGCTGCTGAAATGGCAATCATCAAGCTGGTTGACTGATTCTGAAATTGATTTTCAAAGCTCCCATCCGTGGGAGCTTTTTTATTTCCAAAAAAGCATTGCAATTTGATTCAAAATATGGTATAATAAACTAGTATTACCGGATTTCCGGAAAGGGGAAACTTTCATGAAACTGATATTTGCAATTGTGAACGGTGACGACAGTCTGGCAGTATCCAAAGCACTGATGAAAGCCGGATTTTTTGCGACAAAATTAGCTTCCACCGGCTCATTTCTGAGCGCAGGAAATACCACTTTTCTGACGTGCGTGGAAAATGAGCGTGTGGATGAAGTCATCAATATTATCAAACAAAAAAGCCACAAACGGAAAAAGTTTGTTCCGGCATCTTCTTCACCAGATATGAATTTTCCTGTTGAAGTGGAAGTGGGCGGAGCGACTGTTTTCGTGACGGATGTTGAAAGGTTCGAAAAATTATGATTTATGGCAATGATGCAGTATTGCAGTTGATTCAGAAAATGGCGGAGCGTGAACATCTCCCTCATGCCTGTCTGATTTACGGCGAAAAGGGCACAGGACGAAAGACAATCGCTGACTATCTGGCAATGACGGCACTTTGCACCGGAGAACATGCCCCATGTGGGAATTGTCCGTCATGCCGGAAAATGCGGAAGGGAATTCATCCGGATTATATCCACGTGGAACACAGCGGAAAAAAGAACGGCTTTTCAGTCGAGACTGTCCGGAATGTGTGTCGGGATGCGGTCATTGCCCCCAACGACGGAAGCCGGAAAATATATCTTTTTGCAGACTGCGACAACATCGACTCACGGTCACAGAATACCCTCCTGAAACTGACCGAAGAACCGCCGGAACACGTTCTTCTGATGTTCACGGCAGTGCAGAAAAATGTATTTCTGGATACGATGCTTTCACGAATGATGCTTTTCGCCGTCCGTCCGTGTACGGCAGAGGAATGTTTTCAGGCTCTCACACAGGAGCATGAATGCCCTCCGGCAGAGGCAGAACGTGCCGTTCAGGTCTGCGGGGGCAATATCGGGAAGTGTCTGGACTGGCTCGAAAATGAAGAAATGCAGGAACTCACCCGACAAACGGCAATGCTCACAGATGCCGTTTCCGCAAGACGGCATTATGAAGTATTGCGGATTCTGGCACAATTTGAAAAAGACAGGCAGAAAACAGCTGTATTATTAGAATATTTTGATATTCAGCTGAGGGATGCCATTATAATGAAATACGGACAGTGTGACCGGATGGGATGCGATAAAACCAGTGCTGAACGGCTTTCAGCTGTGCTGACTTTGAGCAGTTTCCAGCGGATGCATGAAGCAGTACGAACCGCTTACAATGCATTGCAGGCGAATGTCAGTGTGAAGCTGGTTCTTGCATCTTTAGGAGGTTCGCTCCTGTCGTGATGACCGCCGAAAGGCAGAAAGGAAAGGCTATGACTGAAATTGTGGGAGTTCGTTTTCAGAACTCTGCGAAAGTATATTATTTTGCACCAAACGGGCTGAAATTGCCCATGGGGACAAAGGTAATCGTTGAGACTTCCAAGGGGCTGGAATGCGGAGAAATTGCCCTTGCAAACAAGGAAATCAGTGACGATTCCGTTGTTTCGCCCCTGAAAAATGTCGTCCGCATTATGACCGCCGAAGACATGGCGCACGTGGAACAAAACCAACAGAGGGAAAAACGTGCATTTCAGGTCTGCGAACAGAAAATTGAACAGCGGAAACTGGACATGAAGCTTGTAGATGTTTCCTGTGCGTTTGATAATTCAAAATTATTGTTCTATTTTACAGCGGAAACAAGGGTTGATTTCCGTGAACTTGTCAAGGATTTGGCATCTATATTCCGCATGAGAATTGAACTCCGTCAGATTGGTGTCAGAGATGAGGCGAAAATGTTCGGGGGGTTAGGCGTTTGCGGACGGGAATTCTGTTGTCATGGATATTTAGGCGATTTTCAGCCAGTATCCATCAAAATGGCAAAAGAACAGGGGCTTTCCCTGAATCCGACAAAAATTTCCGGAACTTGCGGGCGGTTGATGTGCTGTCTCAAACATGAACAATCTGTTTATGAGGAACTCCAGAAAATCACTCCCAGAATCGGTTCACTGGTGAAAACTCCGCAGGGAAAAGGTCGGGTTGAGGATGCCAATTTAATCACTGGAAAACTCCGCATTCGTCCCGAAAAAGAGGAAGATATGCCCTATACTGTCGACAGAACCGAAGTGGAAGTTTTGCAGAAGGGAAAGGGAAGAGTTATCAAGGAAGACAAGAGCCTGAAAAAATTAGAAGGTAAATAATTTATGCATCTTGTACAATTCAAAATTCAATATTTAGCCAATCATACAAAGTTATGACAAAATTCTTGACAATCCGGTAAAAATCTGTTATAATATAGTCATCATAAATCCTACATCCTTATTATTTTTGGCGAGCCTTTCCGGTTCGCCACCTTTTTTATCAATCAAAAAGCCCCCTGCAATGAGGGGGCTTTTTTCAATCCAGACCAAGCAGAAAACGGTCAACAGCTCTCCATTTTTGTTCAGAGATGTTATAGCGTCCGAGGGAATCGGGCTGAATCTGGATGATGGTGTATTTAGTATCCTGAAAAGTGATTTCGGAGAAATGCTCATTGAGGACAGTCACCACTTTTTTACTCCAGTTGGTCATTTCCGCACCGTATCGGGTGGAATCGTTTTCCGGAATTTTAGCAAATTTCGGGAGATATTCGGAAACATAGGCATTTTCGACATAAGTAAAGGCAGTTTCCCAGAAAACCGGAGGTTTCGCTGTCAATGTGACCTGATAAACGCCGTTGGCTTTAATGCTGGGTTCGGCTTTGTATTCAATCTGACTGAGAAGCCTTCTGGCAAAATCGGCGTATTCTTCATAGATGGCATCAGAAACATAATTCATATCAACATCGAATTTCTGACAGATGAGCGATACCACGGAATGAATTTCCGTCTGATACACCATCTGTGCTTGCTGTTCAGTGGCATTGGTGAGGGCGATATATTGCGCCGTGTCGCCGTGGTAGGTGCAGTCCATGACTGCTTGCACATAGCTTGCATAGGTCTGTGAGACGTTTCCGCAGGCGGTGAACACGCTGGAAAGCATCACCATGATGAGAAAAAGTGCAGTGATTTTTTTCATTCTTCGTCCTCCTCCGTTGCAGGTTCGGGAGTTTCGTCATTTTCCACGATTTCGGGGTCAGAGTCAGAAATTTCGTCAGTTTCATGGGGTTCAGGTTCGGAATCGGTGACAGGGGAGAGGGTGAGAGGGATGGAATTTCCTTCTTCATCAAAGAATGTGAGATTATCAATGTAAATATCTGAAATATTCTGCATTCCCCAGCGCATCACCAGAAAATTGACATCCTCGACGGTTTCGTCCCAGCATTTTCCAGAGGATGCAAGCAAAAATTTAAACGTCACATGACAAGCATCTGAACGCTTTAAATTATATTCCTGCAAACCTGAGCCGGAAAAATCTGCAAAGCCGTACCAGTTTCCGTCAGCAACGATTGAACCGCCTCCGCCTCCAATCCAGCCTGCGACTTCCATATTATCGCCGTCGTCATTGACGAAAAGATTGTCTTTCGCTTCTGCATAGAGGTCAAATGCAATGCTCCGAACCTGTGAAAGCTGTTCAGGGGCAAGCAGTGCACCGACATTGAAACGGATTTTCTGAACGGCAGTTTCAAGGTTTTCAGCAGTGGTGGAAGTATCTGTGAATTTGAGGAGGTTGTTTCCGTCAATGGTTTCAATGGAAAGTGTACCCTCTACGGCGGTATCATCATCATTGATAACAGCAGCAATTTCCGTGCCGACTTCGTCAAATGTGACGGAATTGATGTCGCCCTCCGCCAATGGGGCATTGGTAGGGGGTTCAGTGGGAGCATCTGTTTCAGGGGAAGCAGTGACTTCCTGAGCGACGGGGGAAGAATCCGGCATTTCCGAAGAGGAATTCGCTGTATTTTCTCCGCATCCGGTCAGAACGAGGGAAAGCAGAAAAGGCAGAATGTAAGAATATTTTTTCACGTTTCATTCACTCCTTGATAGTAATATCAAAAAATGCCCTCCTTGAACGAAGGGCATTTCATGTCACAACTTTTTTATTTCGGGATTACTTGCGCTTTTTGGAAACCAGAGCGGCAGCACCTGCGATTGTCAGCATGGTGACAGCAACAGTAACGCCCTCGTCATTGGTATCAGCATTTGTAGAAGTATCTGTAGAAGCAGAACCAGAGGAAGATGCAGCAGTTGTGGAAGCAGAACCACTGTTGCTTGCACTTGAGCTGTTGTTATTAGCAGCAGCAGTAGCCTTGGTAGTTGCAGCTGTGGTTGATGTAGTAGATGCAGTAGTTTCGCCGGATTCGCTGTCCTCTGTGGGAGCAGTTGTTTCAGCAGTATTATCTCCGCCCTCTGTAGGTGCATCAGTTGCGCCGTCGGTGGGTGCATCAGTAGCGGCACTGGTTTCAGCCGGAACAAACAGACCAGTTGTCTTGAAAGTTACTTCAATGCCCGTACTGCAAGTGAAACTTGGGTCAATGTCATAAGTTTCACTGCCTCTTTGATGCTTATTGTAAATATTCAGACGGAGGTCAACACCATTATCGCCGGTTGTCAATGCACTGCCACTGCGAGTATAGCTAATTTCCTTACCGTCTACCTTGATGGAAGAAATTTCAATATTCAGATTACCATTCTTAATGCCGGTGTCACCTTCTACGCCTTCCTTAGCATAGTCATAAATATTAGCATCAGACTGGATGAACAGAATCAGGTCATCAGCTGTAACCTGTCCGCCCTCACCGCTCATAGTCAATGTGTATTCCTTGCCGTCTTCCGTAACGCTGACAGCAGGGTTGCCGTTGGAATTTGCTGTCCAAGCATCAGTATGTGAACCGTACTGACCAGCGAGATAAAATGTATAACTGTCTTTTCTTTCAGCGTGCGCACTCAATGAACCGAATGCAGCCAGACTCATTGCTGAAATTGCCACTGCGGAAACTGCGGCAATGAACTTTTTGATTTTCATAAAAATATCTTCTCCTTTTTCTTCACACCGCAGTGTGATGATTTAAACGGGAATTCCCGTCGTTTGACGGAACTCCGCCAAATCCTATTCATTATTATAGCACAACACTTTCGAAATGTCTATTGAAAAAATGCATAAATTTTGACCAAAATTTTTGTTTCATTTTTATGCTTTTTTCTGAAAAAATGGGCTTGTATATCTTATATTTTCCATAAAAAGGATAATTGCACAGATTACTACAGAAAATATGCTCAGAAATTCACATCCAGTTTACAGCAAAATGTACAAATTTTTCCGCAAATTGTTGTAAGTTAGGAAAGTATATGCTATAATACAAGAAAATGACCTGACAGCAAATTTCAGGTCACAGAGCAGATTGAGGGAATATGAATATCACAAAAGAAGAACTTGTTCAGGCTGTGACATCCTCCCCCCCTCTTTAGGCGGAGGAGGATGACGGAATTTACCGCCGTGTCGAAACAATGGATTATTTTGTGAAAAGTCCCTCTTTGGAAGATGTACTTGTAATTACTCTTTGTGATAATTTACCTGATTAACCCCAACTACTTGACATTTATCAAAATTTATGTTATACTATCTGTATTAGAAAAAGATAGACAATAATGGAGGTAAAAACAATGAGGAAAATTTTTAATACTGGTTTGGCTGTATTTCTCTTGCTGACGACTGCCGTGGGGTGTTCGTCATCTTCGCAGAATTTGGAAGAAGAGGAGGAATTTCAGAACATCACCCTGAAAATCACCAGCGATTACGGCGGAACACTGGAAGAACGCATTCAGGAATTTCAGAAACTGCATCAGAGTGAGGTCAATATTACCTATATCATCACAGATAAGGAAGAAGAGGTCAACAAAGACGGAATCTTGCTTGACCCTGCTCACGCTGCGGATATTTTCACGTTCTACAATGACCAGTTTGATGATTTCTATACCGCTAACGTCTTGAAAGAGATAGACGAGGACGCAGAAACAATCCTGAATGAAGCAGGAGCGAAAACTTCTTCTGCCGTGTCGGATGTCTGCACTGTAGACGGGAAATTATATGCCTATCCGCTCACAACCGGAAACGGTTATTTCCTGTACTATGATAAAAAGTATTTCAGTGAGGAAGATATTCAGAGCCTTGACAGAATCATGGAAGTTTGCGCCAAGAATAATGCTAAATTTAGCATGGATTTCAGCAGTGGCTGGTATTTGTTCTCATTCTTTAAGGGCGCAGGGCTGAACCTGCATTACAACTCCAGTAAGACAGCCAATATCTGCGAATGGGGTTCTATTGATGCGGAACATACCGGAGTTTCTGTCGCTCAGTCACTGCTTGACATTGCAGGGAATGACGGCTTTGTGAACCTCCCAAATGGTGAATTTGTTGCACAGGCGAAAGAAGGCAATGTCATTGCCGCTGTCAGTGGTCCTTGGCATTCTGCGGAATTAACAGAAGTCTGGGGCGACGATTTAGGGGCTTCGAAACTCCCGACTTACACCGTGGACGGCGAACAAGTCCAGATGGCAGCTTTCACCGGTTACAAGCTGATTGGTGTCAATGCCAAGTCTGAAAATGCCAAGTGGGCAATGCGCCTTGCAAGATACCTCACAAGCGAAAAGGCACAATTGGCACGTTTCGAAGAAAGTGGCGAATGTCCAGCCAACATGAAGGCTGCCCTTTCTGATGAAGTGGCGACCTCTGTGGTTGACCATGCCATTGCAGAACAAGCACCCTTTGCATACATCCAGAACGTAGCAGACCCTTTCTGGGATGCTTCCAGCGATTTTGGCAATACCATTGCCGCCGGAAACCCTGACGGCACGGATTTGCAAGCATTATTGGATAAAATGGTTGCTGGCATTACAAAGCCTGTCAATATCGTTGCAAACTAATCAGAAAGTACCGCCTGTTGCAGAAAACAGGCGGTACTTTTGGAATCAGTGAAGACCGAAACTGATGGAAATTGCATCATCAATTCGTGTCATAGCATTGCTGTCAAGCATTCCCATTCTGTCCTTGAGACGTTTTTTATCGATGGTGCGGATTTGTTCAAGCAATACAATGCTGTCTTTCTGCAAACCGCAGGAATCCGCAGCAAGCGGAATATGGGTAGGAAGTTTCGCTTTGTCCAGCTTGCTTGTGATAGCCGCAGCGATAACCGTCGGGCTGTGGCGGTTGCCGACATCATTCTGTACAATCAAAACTGGACGGAAACCGCCCTGTTCAGAGCCGACAACTGGGCTTAAATCAGCGTAATAAATTTCTCCTCGTTTTACGTTCATGTAAGAAGCTCCTTTCGAAAAATATATTTGCTGGTATTATTGACAGACAAACTAAAAATATACACCCTTATAAATATTTTATGCTTGCAAAAAAAGACTTGACAAACCGGAAAGAATATGCTATAATAGTAAAGTACATTGGGGTGTAGCCAAGCGGTAAGGCAACGGACTTTGACTCCGTCAGTCGTGCGTTCGAATCGCGCCATCCCAACCATTTATTATAAGTGGAAGAAGAAACGCAGAGTGCGATAAATATTGTGCTCTGCTCTTTTTCTTGTCCGCCCGACAGTAGAGGGATTGAGGTGTAAAGCCCTTGCAATCTGTGTATTGTTCATTCCCTGAAAATAATGCATTTCAATGATTTGTCTTTGTCGGTCGGAAAGTTCTTCCTCTATGACGGAACGGAGAGCGGTTTTAATTGTGCGGAGCTGTTCGGCATTGGTAGAGGGGGCATTCATCAAGTCACGGATATAATTTTTGTCGAATTCAAGAACCTTGTCAGTAACTCGTCTGTGTCGCATGATTACGCTCCTTTCAGGATACTTTCCATCTGGTGAATCCATTCGTCCATATCGTAGATTTCGCTGTACAGCAAAGCTCTCCTTGCGAGGAGGTTTTCTTTTTCTTTGGTTTCTAAACGTTTGTTCTGCATGATAGCATTCAATTCATGGATTCTGTCACGGAGGGAAGCCTGACTTGCACGGTATGACTGGATAAGTTCTTTCATGGGGCATACTCCTTTCAGATGGGCAAGGAACGAAATGTGAAATTACGTTCCTGAAATCAGAATAACAGTTCGGAATGTTTGTTCTGCTTTTATTTTAGCATATTTCTCATCATTTGTCAAGAGGTGAATTAAAATTGGATATTAAAAACAATTTAATCAGATTTTTAGATAGTTATGCAGATAAAAAAATGCTCCGTTTGCATATGCCGGCACATCACGGAAAATCCCTGAATTCCATGCTTTCAAGGGCTTATGAACTGGATATTACAGAAATTTCAGGGGCTGACAGCCTTTTCGAAGCGGACGGCATTATTGCAGAGGGAGAACAGCGAACAGCCCGACTTTACGGAAGCGATGCAAGCTGTTGGAGTGCAGGCGGTTCAACGCTTTGTATACAGGGAATGCTTGCAAAAATGCGAACGGAAAACAGAACGCTTGTTTCTTCTAGAACTGTACACAGGGCGTTTCTGAATGCATGTATTTTGTTGGGGATTTCGGTGGAATGGATTTTTCCGGAGCGTGGGGACGTGATTTCAGGGGAATATGCGCTTGAATCGTTTGAAGAGAAACTGCAATTTCTGACGAAACAAGGGGAAAAGGCTTGTGTTTATGTGACTTCTCCGGATTATCGTGGAAACGTGCAGGATATTGCCGGATTGTCTGAATTATGCCATAAATACAATGCACAATTGCTGGTAGACAATGCACACGGCGCACATCTGGCATTTTTGGCGAAAAATCGCCACCCCATGAATTTGGGGGCGGATTATTGCTGTGACTCATTTCACAAGATGCTTCCGACCCTGACAGGCGGGGCAGTCCTGCATAGCCGTTATGACAATGCTCCCGAACTCAAACAGTATATGCAGATGTTCGGCAGTACAAGCCCCTCTTACCTGATAATGCGTTCAATTGAGGAAGCTGTTGCATGGCTGGAAAATGGGGGTAAAAAGAATGTGCAGTCGACCGAAAAAAAGGTGAATGCACTTCGTGAGCGTTTGAAATACAATTGGATAGGGGACGACCCTTTTCACTTGACAATTTCGGTGAATGGGCTTGACTTCGCCGAACAGCTCCGCAGACAGAGCGCAGAGCCGGAATATGCAGATAAAACCTGCTGTGTGATGTTGCTGTCACCATTGATGGATGAAAACGATTTCAGCCGTTTGGAAAGCGTTCTGACGGCTTGTGAACCGTTTCCGGCAGAATTACCGCCCCCACTCCCCAAGCCCCCGAAAAAGGCTTGTGATATGCGGACAGCGTGCCTTTCAGCGTGGGAAATGATACCCCTTGAACAGGCAGAAGGGCGAATCTGTGCAACTGTACAAGTGCCATGTCCTCCAGCCGTGCCAATGGTCATGAGCGGAGAAATGTTTGACAAAAACTGGATTTCTTACATGAAATATTTCGGTTTGAAAGAGGTGATAGTTGTAAAATAATAATAAAGGGGGTATGGGGGAAATCTGCGCCCTTAGCGTGGATTGCACCAGTTTCAAGTAATCTGCGCTAAGATTTTACGGCGCAACGTCCCCCATTAAAATAAAATATAATTACCGCATAGACGGCATTTTGCAGACTTTCTCTCCCCAAGTGTTCGCCCATGATTCTGTATAAAAACGATAGTAGGAAATTTGTTTTGTCCGGCGGTATCGTTTCAGGACAGGCAGAGAAAACCACATCACTGACGGCAC
>DGHF01000164.1 GCA_002392545.1 Ruminococcus sp. UBA3855 | reverse complement strand
AAAGAACTGAAAGAAAAGGCTGTTTCGCTCGGAATTTCCGAAAGAGTTATTTTCACAGGAATGCGGAATGATGCCAATCGTCTGATTCAGGTATTCGACTATTTTGTGTTCCCCTCTATTTTTGAGGGGTTGGGAATGGTGTTGATTGAATCACAGGCTTCTGGTCTTCCGTGTTTTGCTTCTGACCAGATTCCACGTGAAACAAAGCTGACAAGTCTGATAAGCTACACTTCACTTCAGGAATCACCGAAAAAATGGGCTGAAAAAATTCTGCAATATGATGTGACAAGAGACAGGCAGAATATCTCTCAGCAAGCCTGTGAGAGCATCCGGAAAAAGGGATATGATATTTCTTGTGAGTCCGGAAAGTTGCTCCAGATGTACCAGAAGTAAAACTGTTGAGAGGGATAGAACATGAATTTTGAAAATATGGATATTTTGGTCAGTGTGATTGTGCCAACATACAATACACCGAAAAATTATTTTAAACAATGCATTGAATCACTTGCAAATCAATCTTACCAGAATTTAGAAATCCTTGTCATTGATGACGGCTCAGAGAAAAAATTTGCTGATTACTGTGATGAACTCACGGCACAATATCCTGAACGGAAATTCAAGGTATTTCATCGGAAAAATTCCGGAGTTTCTGCATCCAGAAATTTCGGAATTGAACAGGCGAAAGGGGAATATCTTTTGTTTGTGGATTCAGATGATATTGTTGGAAAGTACTATGCGGAAACTTTGCTTTCTGTGATTCTCAAATATCGTACAGATATTGCAAAATGTGGATTTCAGCGTTTTACGGAAAGCAATCAACTTTCTGGAAAGGATAACAAACCATCTGGCGAAATGTATTATCAGGAGAAAGAGGAAATTTTTAAGGGCTTTTACTCCTCTTATTTATGGGATAAAATTTTCAGCAAAAGCGTATTCCAAAGTATCAGATTTCCGGAAAAGCTGACAATGTGTGAAGATGTTTTATTTATCAGTACTTTATTAAATAAAAATCCTGTATGCCCTGCTGTAGCTGAGCCATTGTATTTTTATAGAATCAATCCTTGGAGCTTAACGGAAACTCCAAACCCTAAAAAATGTCTTCAGGCTGTAAAAGTGTACGAGAAAGTTAGAGAGTTGCCCTTTATCAAAAATAATCCTGATATGCTTGCAAATCGTATTGTACATTGTTGTCGTTGGCGGTTGCGTTACATGATGGCATTGGTTCAAGAAAAGCCAAACGGATGGAGGGAAAAATTTTCTGACATGCGGAAAAAATATCTTGCTGATATGTTGCCTATTCAAGATTATGCAGATACAAAGTTTATGAAAACATCAATTCCCATTATCAATTTATCAGAGGGAATTGCGATTGCATATTTATCGGCAGTTTCTGCTGTTAAAAAGTCCCAAAATAAGAAATCAAGCTCATGAAAGGAGGATGAACATGCTGTATTTTACCAAAGAAAAGGTGGTTTCTGTCTATTCTCAGATGAATGCAGGAACAAAAGCCCGTGAGGATATTAACAGTATTTTACAGAATCACGGATGGAAACCCATTGAACTTGTCACAACCCGTGACGAAGAAGCCGAAAGTACAATGGGAAAATTACAGAAAGTTAAGGAGCACAAAAAAATTGGTGATTTGATGGATGAAGCCTTTTCACCTTTGAAACGGGGAGATACGCTCCTGATTCAGTTCCCCTTGCTCAGTCATACCATTTTTGGAATTTTCAGTTTCCGCAAGCTAAAAGCAAAAGGTGTGAAAATAGTTCTTTTGGTGCATGACCTTGAAATTATTCGCATTGCACTCGGAAACGCTTCATTTTTCCGGAAAATGCGTATCAATATTGAGGAAAAAACACTGCTCCAAGCGTGTGACAATATCATTGTCCACAACAAGCGCATGAAAAAGGCTCTTGCTTCCATGGGACTGGATGAAAATAAAATGATTGAACTGGAAATTTTCGATTATCTCATTCCCGATTATGATGTTCAGGCAAAGCGTGAAAAAACCGCAAAAGATAAACCTATTATCATTGCCGGAAATCTCCGCCCCAATAAAGCAGGTTATCTCTATCATTTACCCACTGCACCGGATTATAATTTATATGGTATTGGGTACGAACCGGAAAAGCCTGTTCCCACAGTGCATTATCTGGGCTCATTCCAGCCGGATGAATTGCCGGCAGAATTGGAGGGAAGTTTCGGTTTAATCTGGGACGGTGAAACATCTGAAACGTGCAGTGGTGTATTTGGCAGTTATCTGAAAATCAATAATCCACACAAAACTTCTTTGTATCTGGCATCCGGAATTCCGGTTGTTATCTGGAAAAAGGCAGCACTGGCGGAATTTATTGTAAAAAATGGCTGTGGGATTGTGGTGGAATCTCTGAAAGATATTCCGGATGTGATTTCCAGACTCTCCGAAGAAGATTACAGAAAAATGCAGTCCAACACAGTCAAAATTTCCAAAAGGCTCAGAGATGGCTATTATACACTTGAAGCCATGAAGCGTGTCTGAACAATAAAGGGTGTGTTCTGATGAATTCTCGCTTGCATATCCATAAATTATTTCAGGAATTTTTTGGTTATCTGATAGTATTGATGTTGTTGATGGACAGCCGTGTCATATACGGCAGTCTGACAACAACTCCAAGTTGGTTCAATTACCTGATTTTTGCCGGAATTGGTGCTGGTACAATGGGAAGTATTGCTTATACTTTCATTACCAAGAAGATAACATTGTCTTCCAAGCAGGCACATTTTTTCATGGTGCTTGCGGTGACGGCGGTGTATCTTTCCTTGTATATCTTTTGTCACCATTCCAAAAGTTACACGATAAAATTACTGCTAGCCCTGATATTATTGTCATGTTATCATATTATCATTGAAAAGGGTGAAGCGACACTGCTTTTGAAATATCGGAATATCATGACAGGAATTGCAGTAATTTCGCTTTCATTCTGGTTATTGGCTTCTGTTCTGCACGTCCTGAAACCGACAGGGACGGTTCTTTCCACATGGGCTGGAACGGCACTCCCCAAAAAGGTCGATGCCTATTATTATCTATATTTTGAAACGCAGGAGCTGGAAATTCCAATTCTGCACATTGCCTCTTTCCGGAATACGGCAATTTTTACAGAAGCTCCGATGGCATCTTTTAATTTTTCGATTGCCCTCCTGACAGAGCTTTACATTGCACCACGGAAAAACAAATTCAATATTGTGGTATTGATAATCGCAATCCTGACAACGCTTTCCACAACGGGGTATTGTGTCCTTGCACTGATTCTGATACAGAAATATTTGAAAGACAGCAAAGGAAAAAAAAGCTTGTTTCATATTTTGAGCATTCCCTTGATTGTAGTGGGAGTGATTTCAGCGGTGGTGGTCATCTTTGTCATGGTAAGAGATAAAATGGGGACTGGCTCAGGTGAAGCACGACTGGATGATTTCCGAGTGTGTTTTCTTGCGTGGAAAGATTATCCCATTATGGGCTGTGGTCTTGGAAACGGCGGTTATATTCAGTCGTATATGTCCAGAGCACGTTATATTGCTAACAGAGGTTTGAGCAATTCCCCCGGTCTTGTTCTGGCGGAGGGGGGATTATATCTGACTGTAATCTATACAGGGGCTTTCCTGCGGGCAATTTACAGAAGTTTCCGCTATAAAATGAAAGATTATCTCTCATTTATATTTCTTTTCTTATTGATATATACAATTACTATGATACCATTTATTTACCTTACATTTTATATTTTAATTTGGTTTGCCTTTGGAGTGAATAAGAAGAAAGATTCTATAGAAACCCTTGAACCTTTACTGAATTACTTCACAAAGTACCAGAAAAATCAGATTTGAAAGGTTGAGTAATATTGGCAAAACAAAAATCCATCAAACTGAATTTCATTATGAATGCGATTCTGACAATGTCGTCATTCATATTCCCGTTGGTAACATTTCCTTATGTGTCCAGAATTCTGCTCCCTGTCGGAACAGGGAAAGTATCAGTTGCGACATCGTTCATTTCTTATTTCACCATGTTTGCACAGCTCGGAATTCCGACTTACGGAATTCGGGCTTGTGCGAAGGTGAGGGATAACAAAGAGGAACTGACGAGGACGGCGCATGAACTGCTGATAATCAATGTTGTGATGACGATTCTTTCATATACAGCATTTATTTTGGCGTTGCTGTTCGTGCCGAAATTGCGGGAAGAACGGACATTATATTTGATTGTCAGCTTTAATATCATTCTGACATCCATCGGCATGGAATGGCTTTACAAGGCACTGGAGCAATATACTTATATTACAGTACGTTCAATTGTTTTCAAGTTAATTGCTTTGATTGCCATGTTTTTCCTTGTCAAAAAGCAGGAAGATTATGCAATTTACGGTGGTATCACGATTTTTGCGGGCTGTGCTTCCAATGTTTTCAATTTAATCAATGCTCATAAATACATTGGTATCAAGCCAGTGGGAAATTATAATTTCCGCAGACACCTGAAAGCCGTTGGGGTCTTTTTTGCAATGACCTGTGCGACGACGATTTATACCCATCTTGATACTGTCATGTTAGGTTTCATGGCAACAGATGATGACGCAGGTTATTATAATGCCGCTGTCAGAATCAAGAGTATTTTGGTTAGTATTGTAACTTCTCTGGGGACGGTGCTTCTTCCAAGAGCATCCTATTACATCGAACAGAATATGATGGACGAATTTAAAAAAATCAGTCAGAAGGCATTGAATTTCGTCTTCTTGCTGGCGACACCTCTTATGGTTTATTTTATTCTGTTTGCACGGCAGGGAATTTATTTTCTTTCAGGTAATGCCTATGAGGGTTCAGTTATTCCCATGCAGTTAATCATGCCGACATTGCTTTGCATTGGACTGAGCAACATTCTGGGAATTCAGATTCTTGTACCAATGGGAAAGGAAAAAGTGGTGCTTTATTCTGAAATTGCCGGAGCTGTCACGGATTTGATTTTAAATGCAATCTTGATTCCGAAAATAGCATCTTCTGGCGCAGCAATTGGTACAATGATAGCAGAAATTGTGGTGTTGCTGGTGCAGTACATTGCACTCAGAGACGAGGTGAAAGATGCATTCTGTTCCATCAGTTACCTGAAAATTATTGCTGGCATTCTGATTGGTACAGTTTCCTGTAGCTGGCTTCCATATACCAATTTTGTTGATATGCAGACAGCCGGAGGAAGTTTCATTATTTTGTTGATTTCAGCAGTGCTTTTCTTTTTGTGTTACGGAGGATTTCTGCTTCTTTCCAAAGAAAAGCTGACACTGGAAGTCACAAACCAAATTCTTGACAAATTCAAAAATTTATCAAAAAAGGGGTTTTAAGATGAAATATGATTATCTGATTGTAGGTGCTGGCTTGTATGGGGCGGTATTTGCGCACGAGGCGAAAAAAGCCGGAAAATCCGTGCTTGTCATTGACAAACGCCCGAACATTGCCGGAAATGTTTACACAAAGGAAGTTGAGGGAATCAACGTCCATGTCTATGGTGCACATATTTTCCATACCAATTCAAAAACAGTATGGGATTATGTGACACAGTTCGCAGAGTTCAACCGTTTTACCAATTCTCCGGTTGCCAATTACAAGGGGGAATTGTACTCCCTGCCGTTCAATATGTACACATTTAACAAGATGTGGGGAGTTGTTACACCGGAAGAAGCATCCGCAAAAATCAGCGAACAGCGTAAGGAAATTACCGGAGAACCCCAGAACCTCGAAGAACAAGCGATTTCCCTTGTTGGTCGTGATATTTACGAAAAACTTATCAAGGGTTATACAGAAAAACAGTGGGGGCGTGACTGCAAGGATTTACCTGCATTCATTATCAAGCGTTTGCCTGTCCGCCTGACATTCGACAATAATTATTTCAATGCGTTGTATCAGGGGATTCCGACAGGCGGGTACACCAGCATGGTTGCGAATATGCTGGAGGGAATTGAGGTTCGTTTGAATACGGATTATTTCGCAAATAAAAAGGAATTGGATGCACTGGCTGAAAAGGTTGTTTACACGGGGGCAATTGATGCTTATTTTGATTTCCGCCTTGGTACGCTGGAATACAGAAGTGTCCGCTTTGAAACTGAACTGCTGGACATTCCTAATTTTCAGGGGAATGCCGCTGTCAATTACACTGACAGAGAAACCCCTTGGACAAGAATTATTGAACACAAATGGTTTGAGTTCGGAAAAGACAAAAACGGCACAGATTTACCGAAAACCGTTATCAGCCGTGAATATTCCTCCGAATGGAAAGCAGGGGATGAGCCGTATTATCCTGTCAATGACGAGAAGAACGGCGCACTTTATGCGAAATACAGGGAACTTGCCAAAAAAGAAACAAATGTCATTTTCGGCGGTCGTCTCGGCGAATACAAATACTATGATATGGATGCTGTCATTGCGGTAGCCCTCGAAATGTGTCAGAAAGAATTGTCCTGAAATCCTGAAAGCAATTAAAAACCGCCTGAATCAGTTTCGGGCGGTTTTTTGTGTGGTATCATCAAGCTGATAATTCGGCTGTATAAATGAAAAGGCTCATTATTTTCCGTCTTTCATTCCGTATTTTCTCAATTCACGGTGATAGGCAATCCGTCTGGGGTATTTCATCTTGCATTCAAGCAAGAAATCATTCTTACTGACAGAATTTTGCTCCAACTCCAAAATTTCGCCAATCACCGCTGCCAATACTGCACAATCTTCATATTGTTTTCTCATATCATTCTGCATGACATATTCTGTTGCAGTAACACAAAGTTTTTGCAGGGTAGCGAGCGCATTTTCACGGTTGGTAAGCGGCAGATGTTCACGGCATTTTTTCAGGCATTGCCAAAGAAGTGTTATGCTGTCATTTTTGGAGAAATTTTCCACACCTTGATTGTATTTTTTTGCATCGAATGGCAATGATTTAGCAAGGTAACTGCACATTGCTTTTGCACCTTCTTGCAGTGTATCACTTGGATACAAAAATAAAGCCGTCAGTGCTGTGCCCTGTTCTAATATGTCTGAATCATAACAATTGATTTTGTTCTGCAAATTTCCATAAGCTTTCAGAAAGTCACCATTCAGAAATTGAATCAACCGCTTTGTTTTATTTGCAACGAAATTTTTTGCCTGACTTTTTGGTCTGTCCAGACGAAATTCTTCTTTTGTATAGGTATCAAGCAGATGTTTCAAAATTGCATAAAGTTCATTTTTGCAGGTTTCAAAATCGGAACTGTTCAGCAATGCACGAAGATAATTAACAGGTGTTGTTTCGGAACGAAAGGCTTCCAACCGGCAATATTCCGCTTCTTTTGGCATTCCGAGCCGGATAGCAGTTTCAGCGGTTTGCAGTGCAATATTACTGCGGATAAAATACCATGTATCCAGTTTTTCCAGTGCCTCTAATCCGATTTTCAAGCGTGAGTTTTCTTCTGTCTGCATTGCAAGTGCTTTTTCGTAGAGTACTGGATGAATTGAGGAAAATTTTCTTGCAGTTTCCAATGCCTGAACGGGCTGATTTTGCATTGT
The DNA here is from genome assembly GCA_002392545.1 of Ruminococcus sp. UBA3855. Taxonomy (GTDB): domain Bacteria; phylum Bacillota; class Clostridia; order Oscillospirales; family Ruminococcaceae; genus UBA3855. The sequence continues at coordinate 7,533 of DGHF01000164.1, read as the reverse complement.
GATTGCTTCCAGCAATAATTCTTCTGCACTCTGTTCAGGTACAGAACCAAGAAATTCAATCCAGTTTGTCAGAAAGCTTTCCATTTCTGGCAATTCAGCAGAAGCGGACTGCATCAATTCTTCGAATGTCCATTTCGTACGCTGGAATGATTTTCCAAGCTGATACATTATTGAGGGCTTTTCCTCTGGTGAAAGAGTAAAATAGCACGCACAGAGTACATCGAGTAAAACGATTTTGACAGGTGTTTTGATTAAATCATAGATTTCCAAATCGTACAGATTCATACCACTGTCGAGATAGTCTGTATAATCGCCGTCTGTCTGCACTTTCAATGTAATCAGTGTTTGTCCTAAAAGATAGGCTTCTGCATAATTAGCCTTTTCAATCATCTGGTGCAGTTCAGTGCAGGCGGTATTGATAATATCAAGTAAGCCGTCACCGTCTTCAAAGTCGAATTCTGTTTCTTCGCTGTCGTACCAGTCGTCGTATTCTTCATTCAGCTGTGAATCAAGTCGAAATTCACCGGAACGTATTTTTTCAAGCTGTTCAAGTAAAGTTTTCGGCTCATCAAATTCATCTTCCTGCATGGTTTCAGATATTTTTACTAATCTGGATAAAAATTCTTCTCTTTGTTCTGCCGGCAGTGTACGGGCGATTTCGTGAATGAATGCTGTCAGTTCCTCATGTGTCATATCAGCAGTTTGAGTGTCAATTTCATTCAGAAACGTTAGTAAATTCATAAATATACCTCCTTTAAACCTGTAATCGGGATTTTCCTAATCATACATACTATTATACATCATGTTTTGTGGAAAATCAAGGGGCATAACAATAATTTTTATGAAAGAGCCTATTTATTTTGAAAAAAAGTTGATATATTGGATTTTTCTGTAATGAAAATTAAAAAAACACAAAATATTAAAGGCTGTCACACCAAAATAAATGATGCAACAGCCCTTTTTCGTGTTAGATACTAATTTTAACTTGGTACGTTTCCAGCCAATAATCCAGCTGTACAAAATAGGCAATTGTCTGAGGTCTTGTCATCAACTGACCGTACCATTGGACATTGTCGTTTCCATTCAGGAGCTGTTCCAATGCTTGACGGCTTACTATCTGCAAAATGGGGGCATCGGGATTTTCTAGGCGGTCACGGAGCAATTTCGAAACGGATGCAAGATAATTTGGATTGTGGGTTTTGGGGTAGGGGCTTTTCTTTCTCCACAAAATTTCATCAGGGAGATAGTCTTTCATTGATTCACGAAGCAAGCCTTTTTCGTAGCCCTTGTATTCCTTGAATTCCCACGGCACATTATACAGATATTGCGCAATACGATAGTCACAGAATGGAACTCTCACCTCCAGAGCCGAAAACATGGACATTCTGTCTTTTCGGTCAAGGAGTGTCTGCATAAACCAATCCATATTCAGGCGCACCATTTCACGCATCCGCTTTTCTGTTGGTGTATCAGAAGGAAGAAAATCAGTTCGGGCAAGTGTCGCCTGATATTCCTTGTCAACATCGGCACGTTGGCGGAGGATTTCTCCAATTTCAGGTTTTGCAAAAGAAAGGCGGTATTCTGTACTTTGTGACCATGGGAAGCCGTAAGCCTCTCTGATTTCAGGGTCACGATACCAAGGGTATCCGCCGAATAATTCGTCTGCACATTCGCCGGAGAGTGCAACTGTGACATTCTGTTTGATTTCCTTGCAGAATAACAAAAGAGAGGAATCTACATCTACCATTGACGGCAAATCCCTTGCCTTGACGGCATCAAACAAAGCCGAAACCAATTGAGGGGTATCAATGATTGTCCAGTGGTGTTCTGACTGCAAATATTCCTGCATTTGTCGGATGTAGTCGGGGTCGGAATTGGGCTGAAATTTACTTTTCTGGAAATATTTATCATTGTCACGGTAATCGACGGAGAATGTGTGCAGTTTTCGTCCGTCTTTGGCGAATTCTCTGGAAGCCACGGAAGAAATCAGGCTGGAATCCAGACCGCCGGAAAGAAATGTTCCGATTGGCACATCAGATACAAGCTGTCGTTTGATGGCATCCGTCAGGAGATAGCGCACATGTTCAACAGTCTGTTCAAAATTATCGGTATGCGGTTCGGCTTGGAGTTTCCAGTAATGGCGCATCTGAAAGCCGTCTTTTTGGGAATAATACGCACAATGTCCGGCTGGGATTTCTTTCATCCCTTTGAACACTCCACAGCCGGCAGTCCGTCCGGGGGCGAACATCAATAATTGACTGATACCATTCATATCAATTTCACGAGGGACAGAGGGATTGGCAAGAATGGCTTTGATTTCCGAACCGAACAAAAACATTTCATTTTCATGATAGAAAAATAGTGGCTTCACTCCGATTCTGTCACGAGCCAGAAACAAACGCTGTTGTTTTTCTTCCCAGACCGCAAAGGCGAAAATGCCATTGAAAAGGTCTGTACATTTCTCACCATAGACGGCATAGGCTTTCAGAACGACTTCTGTATCGGAATGGGTTGCAAAAGTACAGCCCTCTTTTTGGAGCTGTTCACGAATTTCAGACGTGTTATAAAGTTCGCCGTTATAGACGATGGTATACAGTTCGTGACCATCTGTATACTGCATGGGCTGTGTACCATATTCGGGGTCAATGACAGCTAATCTTGTATGAACCAATCCGGCATGTTCAGAAATGAAAATGCCTTTCTGGTCTCCACCTCTGTGAATGATACTTTCCTGCATTTTTTCCAAAATGTGCCGTTGTTCATGCAAATTTTCCTGAAATGAAATCATACCAGCGATTCCGCACATGAAAAATCACTCCTTTCATAAAGACAGTATATGCAACAATTTCGGAAATTGTGATAAAAATTGGAAATTTAAGTAAATCATTCTTTTGTTAAGTAAACTGTATATGAAACGTGAAAGAAATGTGAAAAAAAAGTGAAAATACGGACTTTTTTCAAAAAGTACTTGACAGATTATATATTATTTTGTATAATAATAATATACCGTATACACACCTAACCACAATAAAGGAGGATGTACTTATGTTAGACTTCAGAATTGCAACCTTTTTGAAACTTTGTGAAACTAAGAGTTACACAAAAACCGCCAGAGTGCTGGGAATTACTCAGCCATCTGTCACACAGCACGTCAAGTATCTGCAAAACAAGTATCACTGCAAATTATTTGTCTATGAAAACAAGATGCTCCGTCTCACTCCCGAAGGTGAATATTTCCGCCGTCAGGCTGAACAGATGCTGAAAATGAGTGAAAGAGTCTATGCAGATTTGCAGAGAATGACCGAAAGCCAAGAAATCCGTTTCGGTTTCCCGTCCGAACTGGGCGAACAGAAGGCAGTTTCCATTCTTGCTGAACTCGCCAAGAAAGAAAACGGGGCGACTGTCAGCATGATTTCCGGTAATACTGCTGAAATGCTCCGCATGTTGGAGGGTGGTCAGCTTGACTGCGTACTTGCTGATAAACTCTATGCAGAAGGACATTATAACAGCCAGTCTTTTGCAAAAGTACACTTCGGGGGATATTCCGGCAGTGAACACGCAGAGATTAACATGAACGCAAAGAGACTTTTAGAAGAACAGCTTCTTCTTCGTGAAGAGGGCGCAAGTGACCGTGCAGTATTGGAACATATGCTTCATAAGCGTGATTTGCCGTTTGCAAGCTTTTCAAGAATTTTGAAGAGTAATGTTCCGCTTTCATTGCAGGCACTCGCAGGCGCAGACAAGGGCGTATTTTTCACATATGAATGTGCAATATCTGCGGAAGGAGTAGTTCCGCTCCGTGGATTGGGCGACCTTTCAGAAGAGCGTTCTCTCGTGATTCTGACCATGAAGAAGGACTCTGCACCAGAGGAAATGAGTACGTTTATTGAGCAATTCCGTGAGCTTTGGAATGCATGAAAACCGTCATGAAATTCAGGTTATCCGCTGTCATTTTCTCTGTTTCCATGGTGCTGGCAGGGTGTGGAAGTTCCGCACAGAATCCCCCTGAAATAACTCCAGAAGAAACGACACAGGAGGAAACAGAATCCTCAAAGCCCGAAGGTCTGATTTATTATGTTTCCGACCACGGCACGACTGACACCGCTCAGCTTTCCAATATGATTGGAGAAGCGACAGAAATCGGCTATACTTGGCAGGAAGATGAATTATTGAAAATGCCGTCCGATTGTAAAGTATTGCTTTTCAATTCGCCACAGGAGGATATTACCACCGAAGAACTCACATTTCTTGACAGTTACCTTGACGAGGGTGGAAGAATCTTGTTATTGATGCCACCTGATGAAAGGGAAATCCGTTTCAAGTATCTGGAACGGCTGTTAGAGGAATACTGCATTCAGATGGATTATGATATTATCACGGAGACTGACGAACAGCGGATTTTGAATAATGACCCTGAATTTATCCGCATTGACCAGATAGAAGCCCCCAGCAGAATGCCCCTTGGTGAAAACACTTCCAATCTTTCCGCTTTTATGCATCAGGCAAGAAGTTTTCACATGATATATGGCGACAATTACAGTGCCATCAAACAAGATGCCATGCTGGAAACTGCGGTAACTGCCGTCGGGAAGCCGTTCGGAGGGGTGCAGGATGACCCTGACACCTTCGAAAATGAACAGCTCATTACCATGATGTATTCTCGTGATGATACCCGACATAATTCAATTATTATCACAGTGGGAAGTTCTGATTTCCTGCTGGATGAGAATTACACCGCCCCGACCTCAACGGCGGTACATGACTGGATATTCGGCTCATTTTATTGGCTGACTAACAGTTATCAATACTGACAAAACATAAAAAATACCGCTTGGAAATTTTCTGAGCGGTATTTTTCTCTCCAAAGATTCAATTTTTTAGAAAAAATCATTGAAATGATTATCAATTTATCAAAGATTAGCAAGCCCCCCCCGCCTCTTGGGTGGGGGATGAATTGCGTCCCACCCGCTTGACAAATTCCCAAAAATATAGTATACTGAATATAGAATTTTTGAGAGAGTAACAGGGTGTTGTCCCTCATGATGAACCTGTACTCTAATAGAGCGAGAACCAAAACCTGTCGGCGAGGAGAAGCCCTCGCCTCTACAGGCGGGGGAGGATGTCACCTCGGGCATCCGGAAATTAAACGGAAATAAAATGAAAAAATCCGGAGCATTGGAACACTCCGGATTTTTGATTTTTAGTTTTCAGAATCTTTGGAAGACTTTTCCGGATTCAGCTCAATAAATTCTGTTTCTGTTTCGTCCTGTCTTGCACCGCAGGCAGAGCAGAATTTCTGTCCCTGCTGAACATATTTTCCGCATTTCTTGCAGACGACGGCATTGTCTATAGCAGCAAGTTCCTGATTAAGCTGGGCAATATTTTCCTTTTCTCTTTCGATAATGTCGAGGAAAGAAACAAACACACGTTCAGGGTCATTGCTGTGAAGTTCCTCATACTTTTTGCCGATAGAAATGTACGCATTCTGAATGGTGCTTTCAGATTTTGCAATTGCCGAATTGATTTTGACCTTTTCAGCGGCTTTCTTTGCACCGTCAATTGCATCACCGGCGATTTTTCCGGCGGAATTCCTGACGTCACCGCCGAGCTTGAAAATTTTGTCCTTGAAATCCATTTTAAAATATCCTCCTCGTTGAAATGGGATTCAGAAACCATCCGTTATGAACAGTTTACCACGTTTTCGGAAAAATGTCAAGAGTTATCCGGAAATTTCATGAGCCTGTAGCAGTTCCTGAAATTCTCTGACCTGTTGGGTGTTAGTACGGAATACAAGAACGGCTTTTTCCGTACTGGTTTCAAGGGAAAGCTGTCTGACAAGCTTTTCAGGGAAAAAGCAATGCAGGAGCATTTCTGCATATTCGGCGAATTCCTGCGAAATATCACCATTTTTATTTTCGACGTATTTTCCGTCATGGAGACGGCAGATATATTTAATTTTCTGGATTTCCTGAATTTCTGTTTCCATGTCAAAACGCCCTTTCTATCATGCAATTCTTTCATATCTGCGGTTCTTCCATCATTCCACTCTTGCTGTACAATAATACAATTCCCTGCATTATTGAAAATAAAATACATCCCATGCAACCGCCTGTCAGATTCAGAATAATATCATCAATATCAAATTTGCCTGTCAAGGTTAGGAGCTGAACGGACTCTATACTGAACGTGATGAAGAGCATCAAGGGCGCAAACCGGAAAAAACACCGGTATCTTTTGAAAAAATAAGGGATGAAAATTCCAAGGGGCATAAACAGAACGATATTTCCTAATAAATTACAGAATGCAAAATTTGATTCTGAAAATTCTGTCAGTAAATCATAGACACTGCTTTGCAAAACTACCTTCGAATATTCCTTGATGGTTTTCAATGGTGTCAGGAGTAAATGTGCACGGACGACATTCAGATAAGACATATCTGGATTTTTGTAACAGAAAACACTTGCATCGCTGAAAGCCCTTTCCAGAAACAGCAGACACAGCATTCCGGCGATATACACCAGAAACAGCAAAAGCATCATAGCCTTGAAAATCTGATACCCAACCGAATGGTTTTCATTTTTTGAAATATTGAGATTCAAAAATTCTGCACCTCCTTTTCTTTCTAGTAATCATATCACATTTTTGTGAAATTGTCAAGATGAGGGTACAAATTAACACAATATTTTCGTCAGATTGTCACATTTGGGAAATCGACAGGCAATTTTGTGAAAATTCATAAAAATTTAGTAATTACCTCTTGCAGAAATTTTGAAAATAGTGTATAATAAGAGTGTAGGTGTGATATTTTTCTGTCATGCCGGTAAAACAACGGCGCAAGCCGAAATTTATTTGAAAGGATGTCATAACAATGGCAGGTTTGAACAAAGTTACAGTAGAAGACATTGACGTAAAGGGCAAGAAAGTCCTCGTCAGAGTGGACTTCAATGTCCCCATGAAGGACGGTGTTATCACCAACGACAACAGAATTAAGGCAGCTCTCCCGACCATCAACAAGCTCGTGGAGAATGGCGCAAAGGTTGTACTCTGCTCCCACCTCGGCAAGCCGAAGAACGGTCCAGAGGAGAAGTTCTCCCTCAAGGCTGCTGCTGACAGACTGGCTGAACTGGTTTCCGCAAAGGTAACTTTCGCAGCTGATGACACAGTTGTTGGCGACAATGCTAAAAATGCTGTAGCTAACATGAATGACGGTGAAATTGTTGTTCTCCAGAATACCCGTTTCCGTGGTGCAGAAGAAACTAAGAACGGCGAAGATTTCGCTAAGGAACTCGCTGACCTCGTTGATGGACAGGTTTTCGTAATGGATGCTTTCGGTTCTGCACACAGAGCACACGCATCTACTGAGGGCGTTACCAAGTTTGTTAAGGAAACAGCTGTCGGCTATCTGATGCAGAAGGAAATTCAGTACCTCGGCAATGCAGTAGAAGTTCCGGTTCGTCCGTTTGTTGCAATTCTGGGCGGTGCAAAGGTTGCTGACAAGCTGAATGTTATCTCCAATCTGCTCGAAAAGTGCGA
>DGHF01000138.1 GCA_002392545.1 Ruminococcus sp. UBA3855 | reverse complement strand
CTACAGGCGGGGGAGGATGTCACAACAGAGGTGATTCCACTATGAAAAAAAGAAAAAGGCGATTTGGTTCAAAACATCTGATTTTTGCATTGATGCTCCTTGTCATTGCCAATGCGGTCATGGGTCTGGTTTTACTATATCAGTCCAAAACTGCAATGCAGACACAGATTGAACGGCGAATGCTTGATATTTCCAATACCGCTTCCAAGATGCTGGACGGCGATTCTCTCAAAAACCTGACAAAAGATGATAAAGAAATTTTCCACCGAAACCAGAGGCAAGCCCCTTGACAAATCGAAAAAAGTATGCTATAATGGGGGTGTTCTGTTAGATATTTAACAGGATTCTGACGACTGCTTTTCTTTTCCGGAAAAGCTCAGCCCATGCGGACAGGCGGGTCGAAAGCCGAAAACAGCAGGAATTCCCTGCATTATTGATTGGGCGGATGCCCGAAATTTTATAAGATGGTATATCACTTGTAAACGGTCAATAATTTCAGAATCGGCAATCCCCTGACCTACTGAAAAACACGATTTTGCAGACAGACCGCCGAAAGGTGTTCTGTCTGTTTATTTTTATATAGAATGGAACGATTGACATGAATTTCGAAAAACAGAAAACAGCCCCCGTTTATGAAGCTTTAGAACGATTCCGCAGAAAAAGGGTTGTTCCCTTTGATGTTCCGGGGCATAAAAGAGGACGTGGCAACCCTGAATTAGTCAAATTATTGGGTGAACAATGTGTTAGCCTTGACGTGAATTCCATGAAACCCCTTGACAATCTCTGTCACCCTGTTTCTGTCATTGCAGAGGCGGAACAGCTGGCAGCAGATGCCTTCGGGGCGAAGTATGCCTATTTCATGGTAGGTGGTACAACTTCCGCCGTGCAGAGTATGGTATTAACCGCCTGTAAAGCCGGTGATAAACTCATCATGCCCAGAAATGTGCATAGAAGTGCATTGAATGCGCTCATTCTCTGCGGTGCTGAACCTGTCTATGTAAATCCTGATGTTGATGCACATATTGGGATTGCCTTGGGAATGATGCTTTCAGACGTGGAACAGGCAATTTTAGCACACCCCGATGCAAAGGCAATTTTCGTCAATAATCCAACTTATTACGGCATTTGTTCCGATTTACGCTCTATTGTCAAATTAGCCCATGAACATGGTATGATGGTATTAGTTGACGAAGCCCATGGAACTCACCTTTCTTTCCATGAAGGATTACCAGTTTCTGCTATGGAAGCCGGTGCAGATATGGCGGCGGTTTCTATGCACAAATCCGGCGGAAGTCTCACACAAAGCAGTCTGTTACTGTTAAATGATACCGTCAACCCCCGCTACGTAGAACAGATTATCAACCTCACACAGACAACAAGTGCCTCTTATCTCTTATTGTCAAGCCTTGACATTTCAAGGCGAAATCTGGCACTCCGTGGACGTGAAAGTTTCGAAAAAGTCCGTCAGATGGCAGAATATGCAAGAGAAGAAATTAACTCCATCGGCGGTTATTATGCCTATGGAAAAGATTTAGTCAACGGGCGCAGTATCTTTGATTATGATGTCACCAAACTTTCTGTGTATACCCGTGATATTGGTCTGACTGGAATTGAAGTTTATGACCTGCTTCGTGACGAATACGACATTCAAATTGAATTTGGTGACATTGGCAATATTCTTGCCTATATCTCCATTGGCGACAGAATTCAGGATATTGAAAGATTAGTTGGTGCATTGGAGGACATCAAACGGCTTTATTCGAGAGAAGTTTCTCGTCAGCATAATGCGGAATATATCACTCCCATTGTATCAGCCACCCCACAAAAGGCATTCTATGCCGAAAAAGAACTCGTTCCCATCCGTGAGACAGTCGGCAGAATCTGCGGTGAATTCGTCATGTGCTATCCCCCCGGTATTCCCATCATTGCACCAGGGGAAATGGTGACAGAGGAAATTGTTGACAATATTCTTTTCTCTATTGAAAAAGGTTGCTCCATGCAGGGATTTGAAGACCCCACGCTTGAAAGGCTCAATGTATTGAAGTAAAGAGGATTTATCATGCAAAAGCGGATTGAATATATCAAAAATATCAGCGGTGATTGGATGCATTCAGAGTTTTTCCCTCCTGCAACAGATTCAGAAATAACGGATTTTGAACGGAAAATGAAAATTGCAATCCCTGAATCCTATCAATCATTTCTAAAAATTTCAAATGGTGCGAAACTCTTTGGAGGAGATTGCTTTTTGTATGGCGTAGACCAGAATCATCAATTCCAAATTAACTATGATTTTTCAGAAGGTGAAGTCCCCAAAGAATTGTTAATTGTGGGCTTTTATCATTCAAGTTATATATGTTATGATGCAAGGTATCATTCATTCTATTTTTATGAATATGAAGATTATGATAATATCAAGGAAGAATGCATTGAATTTTCAGATTTTTGTGAGGTATTGGATTATCTTGTTGACATTGCAACAAGCTGAAACTTCTAATCAATCCAAATGAAATGCTGGTGTAACCATGAAAATATATTATTTTGCGATATTTTTATTGATTGGCTTTTCCTTTGTTTTCTATGTTTTTTTCAGGTGTAACATGGAAAGCTATCTCAAGAGAAAATACAAAATCGGGAAAACCAGAATGAAAAAAATGAGAAAAAGTAAATTGAATCACTTGTGGTATGAAGAATTTCACAAACAATATGATTTGGGGGCTATCTATCATATCAACAAATTGTATACAATATTCTTTGTTTTTGCGGTGGGAATTCATTTGCTGTTTGGCTGGATGAAAATATTTTCGATTTTATTTTGTGTGTTGTTTTGCATTGCAAATGGTTTTCTTGTGATTTTGGCTGGTTTTGCTTATGCTGAATACCTGATTGAAGAATTTGGAACGGTGCTTGTTTTGTTCGGAGTTAATCAGAGAAAAGGAATTGACTCCATGTTATTTTTCCCCGTATCCACAATGATGATAATTTTTTCAGCAGTGACAGCAGTTAAATTCATGATGGATATTTATATTTTGTCTTAAATTATATTAAAATGTGCCATATTCCGGCAGGTGATGAATTTGAAAAATCGTAAACGAAGGCTGACATTTGTAAGAAAATGGAAACAATTGGAATCGCTTGGTTTCATCATGGAATGTTCTGGTGAATGTCCTCACTGTGGAAAGCATCAAATTTTCATGATAAACCGCTATGATGCGCTTGCTTGTATGGCTTGCAATCGGTGGCTTGAAAAAGCGTGTTCTGACCCGAAATGTCCATTTTGTGCCAATCGTCCGGAATCTCCGGCAGGGGCTTTGTTTCTCCTCAAAGACGATATTCAAAGAAGAATTCAGCTCCTGCGAAAAGACAATCTCCGGAAAAATTACCAGCGCAAACATTATGGTGAAATTCGTCGCCGTAAGAAAAATAATTTATCAAAAATAAAATATTAAGGGAGGAATATTATCATGGATTTCTGGTTTTCTGAAATGCATACCCATAATGTGAAAATGTCCATTCGTGTAGAAAAACAACTGTTTTCAGGACAGAGTGATTTTCAGCGAATTGATGTATTTGATTCGGAGGAGTTCGGACGTTTCCTGACCTCTGACGGCTCTGTGATTTTCTCTGAAAAGGACGAATTCACCTATGATGAAATGATTGTTCATGTGCCGATGGCGGTGCATCCCCATGTCAAGAAAGTGCTTGTCATTGGTGGCGGTGACGGCGGTGTTGCCCGTGAATTATCGTATTATCAGGAAATTGAAGAAATTGACGTGGTTGAACCGGATAAACTCTTTGTCGAGGTCTGCCGTGAATTTTTCCCTGATAATGCCAAAGGTCTGGACGACCCAAGAGTGACGGTATTTTATCGGGACGGTTTGCGTTTCCTGCGTGGAAAACAGGACGAATACGATTTAATCATCAACGACAGCACCGACCCCCTCGGACATACTGCCGGATTATTCACGAAGGAATTTTATGGGAGCTGTTTCAAGGCTCTGCATTCTGACGGAATTATGGTCTATCAGCACGGTTCACCATTCTTTGATGAAGATGAAGATACTTGTCGGGCAATGCACAGAAAAGCTTATAAGAGTTTCCCCATCAGTCGGGTGTATCAGGCTCACATTCCAACGTGTCCGTCTGGATACTGGCTGTTCGGGTTCGCTTCTAAGAAGTACCACCCCATTCAGGATTTGGATGCCAAACGATGGAAAGCAAGAGGCTTGAAAACTTGGTACTATACCACAAACTTACATACAGGCGCATTCATGCTCCCGAAATATGTGGAAGACCTGCTGGAGGAAGAGGAAGAACGCCATAAAGATTGATTTTGTCGAGGTGACGGCATGAAACAAGGTGATTTTGAAATCAGAGGTACTACTTTGGTGAAGTATCGTGGAGATGATAAAACTGTCATTGTTCCGGATGGTATCGAGGTGATTGGTGAATCAGCTTTTTTTGATATGGGAAATATTGTTTCCGTGATACTTCCTGCGAGTGTCAAGGTGATTGAATCACGTGCTTTCTTGTGCTGTGAAAATTTGGCTTCTGTCAATATCCCCTATGGTGTTGAGGTCATTGCAGAGGCTACTTTTCAGGAGTGCTCCAACTTGAATAATATTTTCCTCCCTGATACGGTAACAGAAATTCAGAAAGTAGCTTTTAGTGGCTGTAAAAGTCTCGATTCACTTCATATTTCTGAAAATATTAGTGAAATTGGAGAAGATGCCTTTGGTTTTATTTCCTATAAAAACGCTCCATGGAAAGAAAAACAGGGAAACAATTTCCCGATTGTCGGGGATGGTGTACTGCTTGCATACCCCAAGGATTCAGAAAATTTGGTTATTCCTTATGGTGTCAAGCACATTCCTGCAATTCTCTCGGATTCAGCCAGAGAAATAAAATCCATTCAAATTCCTGAAACGGTCATTACCATCAGCCCATACTTTTTATGGGAATGCCTTTGTTTAGAGGAAATTTCTGTTGATGAAAATAACTCCCACTATTGCAGTATTGATAATGTTTTGTACTCCAATGACAGGAAAATTCTGGATTTCTACCCTCCCGAACGAACAGGGACAGTTTTTGAAATTCCTGATACTGTCGAAGTAATCCAACAAAGAACATTTTTACATACAAAGAATTTGAAAACAATTGTCATCCCTGAAAGCGTGAAAATCATTGGGCAAAACATACACTATTCTACATTTCGTGAGGGTCTGCAACTTCAATTCAAGGGACAATGGGACGGTTTCACGCTCCCGATTCTGAATAGCTGGAAATTCACAAAAATAGAATCATTTCTAAAGTGTATGCAATCGCCCTCTTTCGAAACATTTATGAATATTCGAAACAAATACTATCAGCTTTATTTTGCATTGTATCTCTACCAAAAAAGCAAAGACGAACGCTACCCACAATTCATTTTTGATAGCATTGACTATACTGTCAAATTTCTGGTTGCCCCTGAACAAATCGACTTGTTAGCCCAATTTCTGGAATGTGAATTTTTCGGCATGGAACAGATTGATTATCTCCTTGAAAAGGCAATCGAACAAAAAGGCGAAAATACAGAAACTGTCCTCCTGCTTCTGGAATACAAAAATCAGCATTCCGGCTATATCGCCCCTGAAGAACATTTCAAATTATAATTGAGGTGACGGCATGAAACGACAAGATTTTGATATTAGAGGTACTACTTTGGTGCGGTATCTTGGACATGATAAAACGGTCATTGTTCCGGATGGAATCACCGAACTTGATACAGGTGCATTTCGATTGAATGAACACATTGTTCAGGTGGTATTGCCTGATACTGTAAAATTCATTGGAAATAGAGCTTTTGAGGAATGCAAAAATCTGCAATCCGTCAATATTCCCTCAAAAGTTACTGTGATTCCACATGGAACATTTTCAGGTTGCAAGAAATTGAAAAAAATCACATTGCCGGAGGGTTTAAATGAAATTTGGATTCATGCCTTTTGTGGCTGTGAAAGTCTGGAAACTGTGAATATTCCCCTGAATATTACAGCAATTGCATCCACTGCATTTTCAGATACTCCATTTTTGGAAAATCAAAAGGATGGCTTTTTCATTGCTGGAGACGATGTTTTATTTGCTTATTCTGGAAATGAGAAAAGGATTGTGATTCCACACGGAGTCAAAAAAGTGTTTTATTCTGCTTTTTACGAGAAAGAACCGGAATTCATTCATATTCCTGAAACAGTGACCGAAATTACTACCTCCGCTTTTGGAGATTGCCACCATATCAAGGAATTTTCCGTTGATGAAAATAACCCTGATTATTGCAGTATTGACGGCTGTCTATATTCCAAAGACGGAAAGACTTTACTCTACTATGCAAACAGAGAATCTGACAAAAGTTTCCGTGTTCCGGATTTTGTGGAAAATATTAATGATGATGCCTTCCGATATACTGACCCTCCGGAAACAATTATCATTCCCAAAAGTGTGAATATGGAGTATGGTTTGAAATTGAATTCTCCCAGCAAAATTGTATTTGAGGGGCGACTAAATGATTACACAGTTAGTTCAGAGTATCCCGCACTTTATTGTATTGTGAAATGCCTTGACGTACCATGTCGGAAAAATCTGGAAAAAATTGCTGATTACCGTTACTCAATACCCATTGCAATCACGCTTTTTCGGGAAAATCCAGACAATTTCGAAACACTCGGAATACGGAGATTTTTAGATAGCTTCATTCATAAATTCAGATATGAATATCATAATTTCACTTTATCCAGTGATTCCATCATTGAAATATTGTTGCAGATAATCAATGCTGAAATTCTCAATGAAAAGCGGTTTAATCGGATTTTTGAAACTGTCCTCGAAAAAATGGAAACGGAAAATGAACTTGCTGTGTTGATTACGCCATTGCTGGAATATAAAAATCGGCATTTTGGTTATGGAAGCCCCGAAGAACATTTCAAACTGTAAGAAGGTGAAAACATTGTATTTTGACATTACCCCTCAAAATATCTTGAGAAAATACACTGGCTCTGAAACTCATGTCGTCATTCCTGAAGGAGTGACTGAAATCGGAGTGCAGGCTTTTGTCCAAAATAATACTATGGTTTCGGTGGAAATTCCCGACAGCGTGAATATCATTCATCAAGAAGCTTTTTTGCTGTGCAAAAAATTAGTTTCCGTGAAAATGCCGAAAACGCTCAAATTCCTTGAACAAGGCGCATTTCGTAGATGTGAATGTCTCCAGTCTCTGCACATTCCGGACGGTATCACCGAAATTCAGGGCGGAATGTTCGGGGAGTGTCAATCATTAGTTTCCGTTACAATTCCTGACAGCGTGAAAAGTATTTCTGACCGTGCTTTCAGTGGGTGTTGCAGTCTGGAAGGAATTGACATCCCCAAAGGGATAACTGCAATCGGGAAAAATGTCTTTGATGGGACATTATGGCTGAAACATCATCCAGATGAATTTGTGATTGTGGGGGACGGGGTGCTTGTGAGCTATCGGGGGAAAAATCCGGATGTTATCATTCCGGAGGATGTCAAATTTCTGACACAATCTATATTTTATGGAAATCAAAAGAACATCCGGAGTGTTTTCATCCCTGAAACTGTTACAGCATTGAACGATAGCTTGCACTGTAACAATTTGCAGGAAATCAATGTTTCTGAACAAAATCCCTATTATTCGAGCCTTGACGGCATTCTGTACAATAAAACACAATCCGTCATGCTGATTTATCCGCACGGGAAAAAATCATCTTGTTTCCGTGTTCCGGAGGGTGTCACGGAAATTGAGGAGTACTGTGCATTCCATTCAGTAACTAAAAGATTCATGATTCCGGAAACAGTCAACAAAATTGGAGATTTGGCATTTTCAGAAGATACAACCCTCGTTTTTGAATGGTACGGACGGCAAATCCCGATATTTCTCATCAAAGATTGGGCATCATTCACGAATCCTGACGAACAGGCAACATGGGCACTTTTTGCTGTGTTTTCTAACGGAATTGGCATTCTTGACTTTTTGAAAGACATTTCCATTCAAAATTTTAACAAAATGTCTGGAGCGGCTTACCCCTATCAATTGGCTGTATTCTGCTACGATATGGACAGCGGAATTGCTGATTACCTCAGAGAAAATATCATCCCTGTCACGGAATTTGCTATTGAATATGATTTGCACGAAATGATGCAAAAATTATTGGATTCTGGTTATATTGATACTGAAAATATTGATACGCTCATCAATTTTGCTATCGAACATACCCAGAAAACCAGCAATGCCGAAATGCAAGTTCAATTGATGGAGTATAAAAAACAACATATCGGATATTTTGACCCTGAAAGTCAATTCAAACTGTGAAAGAGGTGATATTTTGGCACAATATCAGTTTAACATGGGCGGATATTTATCGAAAGTCACCCTTGCACCTGACGAAACAGAAATCACCTTGCCCCCAAAAACAACAGATATTCTAACCCATGCTTTCAAAAATTGTCAACAGCTCCGGAAAATTGTACTTCCTGAAAATCTTAGAATCATCAGCGGATGTGCATTCACTGGCTTGACTGCATTAGAGGAAATCAATTTTCCTGACAGTTTGCAGGAAATTTACTACCATGCATTTCATCATTGTACCAGCCTGAAAAAAGTGATATGGGGGAAAGGCATTCAGGAAATTAGAAACTGTGTCTTTCTGAATTGTGGATTAGAATATATTTACATCCCTGAAACGGTAAAATTCATTGATGAAACGGCTTTCCATGGCTGTGAACACATCCAACAATTTGACGTTTCGCCGGATAATCCCTATTTCCGAAGCATTGACGGCAGTTTGTACACCAAAGACGGAAAAATACTCATTCGCTTTGCTTGCAAAAAAGGACAGACTGTTTTTCATATTCCAGATTCTGTCACCCGTATCAGACAAGGCGCATTTTTCTTCCAAAATCCTTGTCAAGTCATCATTCCGCAGTCTGTACAGACAGTAGACAAATATGTATTTGAAAAAGGCGCAAATCTCATGATTGAGGATGCCAACCATCAATATATCAAGGTGCAACTTTCGAAAGACCTTCATGAGGACATTATGAAATCTCCTCTGTTCCTGTTTGTAAAAGTTCCCACTTTTGAGAGTTTCCAGAAGTTGCCAAAAAAATCACAATATCAGATAGCTGTCACACATTACAGCACTGACCCTGAAATTGAAACCTTTCTCCGGAAACGTATTGTACAGGTTGCGAAATTCTTTATTGAGCAGGAAAATTTTGAGATTTTGGAAATGCTGTTTGAAAAGGGTTTTATTACTCAAAAAAATGTTGATGCCGTTTTAACTCACGTCATCAATCACGCACAGGAAACCCGAAATTTTGAATTTCAGGTTGCTGTGATGCATTACCGTGAAAAATACCTCGGATATTCCAATCCGGAGTATAATTTTAAATTATAATTTAGGAGGAAATCTTATGAAATTATTGGTTATTGGTTGCGGCGGTGTTGCCACTGTAGCAATTCACAAATGCTGTCAGAATCCTGTTTTTACAGAGATTTGCATTGCAAGCCGTACTGTGTCCAAATGTGACGCTCTGGCTGAAAAACTCCGCCCCACAACAAAGGCAATTATTACCACTGCGACTGTCAATGCAGATGATGTCAATTCTCTTGTTGCCCTCATGAAAGAATACAAGCCTCATACCGTTTTGAATGTGGCTTTACCTTATCAGGATTTGACTATCATGGATGCTTGCTTGGAATGCGGTGCAAATTATGTCGATACTGCCAACTATGAAGCAGAGGACACAGACGACCCCGAATGGCGTGCAATCTATGAAAAGCGTTGTAAGGAAAAGGGCTTTACAGCTTATTTTGATTACTCTTGGCAGTGGGCTTATCAGGAGAAATTCAAGAATGCCGGATTAACTGCATTACTTGGCACAGGCTTTGACCCTGGGGTAACTAGTGTATTCACGGCTTATGCACTGAAACATTA
>DGHF01000136.1:7931-64279 GCA_002392545.1 Ruminococcus sp. UBA3855 | reverse complement strand
GGAATTGATGTCACACACAAAGATGTATTTCACGCAATGCATAACAGAAAAGAAGTTTCCACTTCTCAACCATCTGTAGGGCTGATAATGGAACAATGGGATAAAATTTTCAAGATGGGCTATGATGAAATTGTCTATATGCCAATGTCAAGCGGTCTGAGTGGGTCATGTGCATCAGCAACAGCAGTTGCAGAGGATTACAATGGAAAAGTGCAGGTGGCGGATTTAAGACGAATTTCAGTAACGTTGCGTGAATCGGTCATGGATGGTTTATACATGGCAGAACAGGGAATGTCTGCGCTTGACATCAGGCAGAGACTGGAGAAAAATGCCGGCAATTCTGTAATCTATTTAGCAGTGGACACATTGGAATATCTCAAAAAAAGCGGTCGTGTGTCTGCGAGTACTGCGACGATTGCAACCGTTCTCAATATCAAGCCCGTATTGGTGAATATGGGCGATAAATTTGAATCATTCGCCAAACCAAGAGGAATGAAGAATGCAAAACAGAAAATTGTTGATGCTGTTCAGGATGATTTGCAGAACCGTTTGAAACATATTTCTTATGAGAAAATACGTATTTCCACCGCTGGTTCATTTGAGACGGAGGAAGAAGCCAAGGAATGGCAGAATCAGATACAAACCATGTTTCCGGAATTTAAAATTCGTTATGATGCACTGTCGTGCAGTGTGGTCTGTCATACCGGAATAGGGTCAGCTGGTCTGGGAATATCCGTGATTGACAGATAAACAGCATTGTTTCACAATGCAGAAATAGTGATTATTTTTTACAATAAAGGAGGAATTTACCATGAAGAACAATGAAACTATCTGGAATCTGTATGCGCCTGTTTACGACAAATTCATGAAAATGAATGATAGTGCATATGAAAAACTTTACGAGAAAATCCGTGCTGTGTGTTTTGACAAGAATGTATTGGAAATTGCAACCGGCACAGGCAAAATTGCCAAGCATATTTCCGCTTCTGCAAAACAAACCATTGCAGTCGATTTTGCGGAAAATATGCTCAAAGAAGCACAGAAGGGCATTATTCCCTCGAATCTGACTTTCCGTCAGGCTTCGGCGGATGCACTGCCTTTTTCGGACAATAGTTTTGATGTGGTTATCATTGCCAATGCCTTACACGTGATTGAAAAGCCGGAGAGGGTACTCTCTGAAATTGCAAGGGTTCTGAAACCGGAAGGCATTCTGATTGCCCCGAATTTCATTCATGAAAACGGAAACCGCAGAACGGCTTTTTGGTCGAAAATGCTTTCCGTGGCTGGGATTACCTTTGATGCCCATTGGAGTGAAGAAACTTATCCCGAATTTTTAGAAGAAAACGGCTGGAGCGTGGGAAATACGGAAATTTTTGACGGTGCAATTCCCATGATGTACGTGGAATGCATTCATTCCGAAAAATTCGCAGATGAGAAAATCGAAATCCCGTCTAAACCAGAATACAGAAACTGGATGCCGGAAAAACTCATTCATCAGCTGGAATTGGGGACGGATGTCTTCGCTTTGGGAATGGCGGTTTCCATGATTGCAGGAGACCGAAAAAACAAGAAAAACAATCTTTTGTCAATTGGTCTGAGTGTGGGAACGCTTGCCATGACCTCAGCGACGATTTGGGCGAAAAATATGCACAAAGCGTTTGATTATGACGGAACTCGTCAGATGTCAAGGCAGATTGTGGAGGGAGTTGCAAAATATATTGAACTTCCTGAAAATGGTGTTGGTCTGGATGTTGGCTGTGGAAGCGGTGCATTGACCATTGCATGTGCAAAGAATAATCCTCAGGGGAGAATGGTCGGAATTGACAGATGGGGCAAAGAATATGATTGTTTTAATCTGAAGTTGTGCGAAAAGAATGCCCTTGCAGAGGGTGTGAAGAATGTTACCTTTGCACAGGGGGATGCAATGCATCTTGATTTCCCTGATGAAAGTTTCGATTGTGTCACCAGTAATTATGTATATCACAATATCATGGGAGAAGATAAGCAAGCCTTGATTCTGGAAACATTGAGAGTTCTCAAAAAAGGCGGTACATTCGCCATTCATGACATTATGTCAAAATCCCATTATGGTGATATTCAGAAGCTTATCAACAAATTGGAAGAACTTGGTTTTGAACGTGTGGAGCTGATTGATACAACCGACTGCAAATTTATGACTCCATGGGAATCGAAATGGATGTTCCTTTCTGGTTCGTCTTTGCTCATTGGTAAAAAATAACAGGGGAGATGTGAGACATGGCAACACTAGCTTATAAATTGACTGAAAAATTATTCCGGCGGTCTGTTCAGCCTGTGATGAAAAGGGCTATCACAGATACCACAAATTATATCAATGAATGCCGTGAAAATCAAAAAAAGACAGTTCTCCCTTTGGAAAAACTGCACAGGAAGTATTCTTTTGACGAAAATCAGGCAGGGGATACCCATTATTATGCAGTACATAGCCATTCTTCCGAACCGTTCAAAAAATTGGTGATGTATTTTTTCGGCGGTGGGTTCATGATGGCAGGCGATAAGGGAGATTTTGAATTTGCACAGGATATGGCAGACAAGACCGGCGCAGAAGTTTGGTTGGTATGGTATCCGCTATTTCCGGATACGACAGCGGAGAAAATTATCGAATCTGCTTTACAGGTATATCGGGAAGCCTTGAAAACGCATTCCGCACATGATATTATATTTTTTGGGCTGTCGTCTGGTGCAAGTCTCTGTTTGTCATCCATGGTACACATTAAGCAAAGAAAATTAGGAATCTCATTGCCGGAAAAATTGATTTTGTTTTCGCCAACTGTCCGCATTCCTTTGACCATGGAACAATATGCATCAATTCAAGATATGGGTGATTCTGATTGTATGTTTCCGCCGGAATATATTCGGGATATGGGAAAATTGATGGATATAGCAGGAGTGAATTGCTCTGATGTTCCATGGTTTAAGTCGCCGATACATTACAATTGGAAGGGTTTCCCTGAAATGCTGGTCATTTATGGCGAAAAAGAATACCTTTCTGTGCAGTTGGAGGAAATCAAGCAAAAATGCATTCAGGATAATGTCAAATTAAATACAATTGTTGGCAGAGAAATGATGCATACTTGGGCGGCTGCTGGATTTCTCCCCGAAGCCAAAGACGGCAGAAAAATGATTTACGATTATATCAAAGGAAATGCAGTCACATGAATATTATTGAAGTAAATGATTTGTCTTTACCGGAACTTGCACCCTATCAATGTACCAACGAAAAACAGCTTTTTCATTGGAATGAGCCGGAAATCGGCATTTTCATTGCCGAAAGTCCCAAAGTTATCCGCAGGGCACTGGATGCAGGATATCAGCCCATATCATTGTTATGCGAAAAAAAGTACGTCACAGGGCAGGCAAGTGATATTATTGACCGCTGTCAGGCGGATGTTTACACGGCGGATTCTGAGGTACTCAAAGCCATTACAGGCTATCAAATGACACAGGGGGTACTTTGTGCCATGTACCGACAAAAGCCTTCTGACCTTTCCGGAGTGCTTGCAAATGCGGAGCGTGTCGCCGTCTTGGAAGACATCATGAATCAAACCAATGTGGGAGCAATTTTCCGGTCTGCGGCTGCGTTGGGGATGGATGCCGTCATATTAACACCGTCATGCAGTGACCCCTTATATCGGCGGTCAGTGCGTGTGAGCATGGGGACGGTATTTCAGATACCGTGGACATATTTTCCGTGCGGTGCGCCGGATTATGTGGAGCTGTTGAAAGCATCAGGATTTTTCACCGTGGCAATGGCTCTGCGGAATGACACCATCAATATTGATGCGCCGGAGCTGTCCCAACAAAAAAAGCTTGCTGTCATCCTCGGCACGGAGGGAGAGGGCTTAAAGCCGGAAACCATTCAGGCTTGTGATGCAACTGTCAAAATACCCATGATGCACGGGGTGGATTCTCTCAATGTCGCTTCTGCTAGTGCCGTGGCATTCTGGGAATTGAGAAAACGATAATATTTTTTTAATGCACTGTCTTCGGATGGTGCATTTTATTCATGAATAGTTTACAATTTGTTTACAAAATCATGTGCAATTTTTTGGGGGGAATTCCGTCTTATTGAGTAGAAAGCATTTTAACAAGGAGGGCAAAACCTATGAAAACAAAACTGCTTGCATGGTCTGCAACGTTGGCAATGTGTCTGTCTGGACTTTCAGCAACTGCCTTTGCTACCAATGACGAAACCCCGACAGAGGAAACATTATTTCACAACGAAACCGAAACAACTGCCGAACAACTTGCCGGAGACCCTTCTTTCTCAGATGATGAAGGCTCAAAAAAAGTCAGAAAATAATATTCTGACTCATTAAAAACGATTTCTTCATAAAAACATCTCCTGTTTTTGGGGAACGGTTCGCCTTTTGGGGTGAGCCGTTCCTTGTTTATGCCGAAATATCGGGAATATCATAAAAATTCAAAAAAATTTGAAAAAATTTTGAAAAAAGGCTTGACAAATCCTTTGAAATGTGCTATACTATAATAGTCGTCGGGAAGTACGGACGACAGAAAATTAGATAGGGGTATAGCTCAGTTGGTAGAGCAGTGGTCTCCAAAACCACGTGTCCCGAGTTCGAATCTTGGTGCCCCTGCCAAAATGGAAGTCGTCAATTTCGGTTGGCGACTTTTTGTATTGTGAATCAAACGAAACCGCCCCGAAAAATCCGGAGCGGTTTTTTACTTCACTTTGTGGAATTGGAAAGAACTTCTTTCAGCATATTGATATATTTTTCCCGAACGTCATCCGGCTGGATAATCTGCGCTCTTGTTCCGAACCCGAACAGCCACCCGAAAAAGGGCTGTTCCGCTTTGATTCTGACAGTGAGGGTAAAATGGTTGTCATCATCAGGATGTAATTTCACATCCGTTCCGAAGCGGTCAATCACAGCACTGACAAGCTCATTTTCGAACCGAAGCTGAATATCCTGAGAAGTTCCGCTGAACATGGAAAATGTCGAAGAAAGGTATTCTTTCAGACTGAAACCTTTGGGGAGTTTCTGGGCTGGTTCGTCGAGGAGCTGAACGCTTTCCATACGGTCAACACGGAAATTTGTCATTTTATCGGGGTATTTGTCATAGTGTGCGACAAGATAATAACGCTCATCGTCCCAAGTCAATGCATAGGGGGAACAGATATGTAAATCAGGGCTGTACTTCTTTTTCTTTTCGACATTGTATTTGAAATAGCGGAAAGAGATTTTTTTATTTTCGGTAATGGCTCTGTGAATGGCATCCACATTGAGATAGATTCTTTCATTGATGGCTTTAGTGCGGTTGGCAATATAAATCTGACGTTTGATTTGCCCTGTTTCGTAGGGACTGCCGAGGGAGCTGATTTTTTCAATCAACTGTTTCGCCTTTTTTTCGGTCAGGAATCTGGAAGAGGCGACGGCATCCGCTAACAATTTCAGTTCGGGGAGCTGAAAACTCCTGCTTACGACACAATATCCGGCTTGACTGCCACGGGTTGACACAATATCCAACCCGAAAGCCCGAAGGGCTTCAATATCTTCATAGAGGGCTTTTCTGCCTGCCTGAATGCCGTATGTCTGGAGTTCCCGAATGATTTCCGGCATAGAAATGGGGTGATTTTCGTCTGTTTTTTCCATGAGGATTTTGTAAAGGTAGAGGATTTTCAATCTCTGCATGGGGGCTTGATTATCTGACATGATAACACATCCTTTCTTTTCATTTTTTCAGGAATTGAGGGAATCTTTTAAATTTTTGAGCATCACAGAAGCTATCTGGTCGGTTGTGACTTCCCCTGAAACTCTGTTTTCAATCATGATGCAAAATGCAATTGGAAAATTGACATCATCCACGAAACCAGTCAGAAGGGAATTTTCTGTTTTGGCATTGCCAATCTGAGCTGTACCACTCTTGACACCGATATCCGTATCAGGGAGGACATTGGAATAACGTTTTCTGCCGTTCTGGAGCATGATTTCACGCATATTCAGGGCGGTTTTTTCGGTGAACATCTGAGCGGAATATTCTGTCTTTGCCTGAGCGGTCACATCTCCGCTGACGGTGGTTGCATAGTCAATCAGGTAAGGCATTGTGGAAACGCCGTTGCTGTTGGCTATGGCACTTTGCCAAGTCATAATCTGCAAGGGGCTTGCGAGGGTTGTACCTTGTCCCATACAGCCCCATTGGGTGTTAAAGTCCTTTTTATCGGTGAGAAATGTAGAAGCGGTATAAGCACTGATTCCGTTGATATTGAGATAAGTCTGGTCTGTCTCATTATTGACACAAAAGCCCATTTTCTGGTAAGTTTCTTCAATGTCAGAAAGTTTCCAGTCAGGGTCTTCGACCAGTTGTGCAAAGAAGGGGTTACAGCTGTTAGCGAAAGCATCTATAATATTTTGCGTACCATGCCCCGAAGCCTGATGACACTTGATAACGGTATCACTCAAATTAGTGTAACTGCCTGTACAATCGTACTGTTTTGACATCAGTTTGTCATAGCCCATATGTTCCAAGGCGGAAATGGTTGTTGCTATCTTTTGCGTAGAACCCGGAACAGTCGGATAAAATACCGAACAAAGCAGGCTTCCGTTTTCCAGACTGTCAATATCGGCATAATGATTCAAAATATTCACGCTGGGTTTGCTGAGACAAATATAAATTTCTCCGGTAATGTAATTGTAAGCAATGGCACAGCCATTCTTTGAGCCGAACGCATCATAGACAGTCCGGTTGACATCGTGGTCAAGGGTGCAGTGAATTGAAGCATTTCCGTTGGACTGTTCACCGAGCATGAAACTGAAATTTGCCAGCAGGTCTTTATTTTGGGCAACAAGGGTATTTGTCATCTGTCTGGAATCGTCCCCGATGAGATTACCAATGTCAATGAAATAATCCTGACCGTATTTTTCAGCGGTTGCATCAGGGTCAAATAAAACGTCTCCGTTTCTGTCAAACACTTTCCCTAATGATGTACCATGTGCGTGAGAGATGTAGAAAGCAGATTCATGCTGTAACTTGTAAATCAAAATGCCGAACATGAAGAGAAAAATCAACAGCATGATGATGATTAAAAACTGACCTCTGCGGATGCTTTTCATGTTGCATTCCTCCTTGTTCTTCTGCGTGGCTGTTGAGCGGTTATTTCAATGATTTCATGATGAAACAGCGGGGATTGTCCGGCTTTGAGCATTCCCACCAGAAAACCGCAAGTCACCATGGAACTGCCTCCCTGTGAAATAAAAGGCAATGTCACCCCTGTGAATGGTATCATGTTGCATGAGCCGAAAATATTCAATGCCATCTGCGCCACAAATGCCGCAACAACTCCGGCTGCCATGGTTGCATGATAATAACTTTTCGGCGGATTCATCAGAATTGTTGTCAGCATAATCAAAATCATGAGTACTGTCAGAGAAGCATACAGCAAACCCCATTCTTCACAGATTGTCGAAAATACAATATCAGATTCATGTGCAAAGACCTTGTGCAGATTTCCCTGACCTGCGCCAACTCCCAACCATCCGCCACGGGCAATTCCAATCAGGGCTTGACATTGCTGATACCCCGTGCCGTACTGGTCAGCCCAGATATCTACATGTAAACGCTCCTGCACATATGCAGGTGCAAGCATCCAAGCAATCATTAACAACAAAATTCCGCCTACACACATGGATGCAATCGCCGTCTTGTTGATTTTCGCTTTCGGGTAGCAGAGACGGCAGAACAGCGAACATACAAAAATTGCCCCGAATGTCGGCAGGCTTCCAAGGTCTCGACACCACCATTGTAAACCGAATATGAGGATTGTCACCGCTCCCATGAAAAGCGTATCCATGGAAACATGAAAGAATAATACCTTCACTTTCTTGTGAAGTTCCACAATGGATGCTGCACAGATTAAAATATAACATGGCTTGATAAATTCAGAGGGCTGTATTGAAAAACTTCCTATGGTTATCCACATACTGCGCCCGCCTGTCAGAAACAGAATCGCCAGCACAAGCAAGCCAATGACAACATAAACAAATTTCTTTTGTTTTCGAATCCATTCATGGTCTCTTGTGAGGAGAAATCCCAATTCACATGCTACCAATGCCGCTATGCAGGTAACCAGATGTTTAATTGACAAGTGAACCCCACCAAAACAGGATTGAAAAATCAAACTCATGTTCAGGATTCCCAACAGCATAATGTCAAGGGTATATGTCATCTGTCTGTAGCGTTTCATTACAAACAGCCCCACAAAATCCATCACAAGCACTGCCCCAGCCAGAATGGCAAGGTCTGAAATATTTCCGTAATTTCCCCTGACAAAGACAATTCCCAGCATGGAAATATGTGTCAGAAGCATCAGGAAAATTGTACCAGCATAAGAAATGCCGTTTTTAAACATTCCGCTGACCTCCTCTCTGAGGGTTTGGCTTTTTGGTGAATTTCATCTGCATTGTGCCGAACTGAATCACATCACCAGACTGTAAGCTTGTTTGCTGAATGCGATTGCCGTTGACGAATGTACCGCTTTTTGAGCCTAAATCCGTAATACTCCAGACTCCGCCCGTGACCGTCATTAAAGCGTGATACCTTGAAACAGATTCATCCGGTAAACGAATGTCAGCCGAAATATGCCGACCGAGCAAAATTTCATCTGCTTCAAGGGGAAAGTGCAATATTTCTGTATTGCCCTCTGCATTTTTTCCTCTCATGCGCAGTTCCATATTTGCCCCGACTTTTTCCCAGCGTTTTTTGCAGAGGTTGCTTTCTTTGTAGGCGGACAGTATCACAGCGAATGCGAACAAATCCAGAATCACAACCGCCGCCGCACAAAGAACCAAGTCGGGAATTGTCAGTCTTGAAAGATAGGTGAACAATTCTTTCAACCTGAATCACTCCTTTTCTTTTGAAAGTTTTCACTATCTATTATAATACATTTTCGGAATTTCTGCAACAGAATTTTCTGAATTTTCAGAAAGCTGACACCAATTATTCATGATTTGATGCGATTTTTGAAACTTTTCAGATTTTTTTCTAAATTTTTAAAAAAACACTTGAAATTTTTTATCAAATATGTTATAATAGAATCATCAACCGGAGTACAATTGTATTCCGTGAACAAGGAGGAATTGTTTTGAATATTACAATCAATGCGAAAAAAATGCAGGTTTCTCAGGCTTTTACAGAGTACGCACAGAAGCGGCTCGATTCCAAGCTTGACAAGTTCTTTGGTGACGAAGCGGATGCAAAAATCATGCTCACAGAACTGAAAGGGAACATCGTCCTTGAATTGACCGTTCATTATAACCAGATGTTCTATCGTGCAGAACAGACCGCTGTTGACAAAAATGAGGCTCTGGATGCTGCTGTTGACAAGATTATCCGCCAAATTCGCAAGAACAAGACCCGTCTTGAAAAGCGTCTCAAGGATTCCGCTTTCAAGCAGGAATTTGAAGAACCCATTGAAGAGGTGGATTTCTCCGTTCTGCGTACCAAGAAATTCAAGCTCCGCCCCATGAGCACCGACGAAGCAATCTTGCAGATGAATATGCTCGGACATGCTTTCTTCATGTTCAAGAATGCAGAAACAGGAGCTGTCAATGTCGTTTACAAGCGTGACGGCGGTGGTTATGCAGTACTTGTTCCGGATGAAGACTGATTTCCGGAACTGTTGACCCGATGCAATGTAAAAGGGGAGGGGATACCTCCCCTTTTTTTATGCCTTGAAAAAATTTTTTTGAAAATTTTAGCTATTTGAAGCCATTTTCAAATATTTTGAAAATTTTTGAAAATTTTTTTGAAAAAAGGCTTGACAAATCGATTGACTTGTGCTATAATAATACTTGTTGAGAAGATGTGCCTGTAGCTCAGCTGGATAGAGTGACTGGCTACGAACCAGTAGGTCGGGGGTTCGAGTCCCTTCAGGCACGCTCCAACAAAAAAACATCCTGATTTCAAATCAGGATGTTTTTTTATTTGCGAACAAATACGACAAAAAATATTTCCAATTACACTTGATTTCTTTTTTGAAGTATGATATAATGAAATTACGGCGTGTCAGTACTCGATGCCCTCTCTGGCAGAAATGCCATTTTCATAAGGATGCTTGACAGCGTGA
Organism: Ruminococcus sp. UBA3855; assembly: GCA_002392545.1. GTDB lineage: Bacteria > Bacillota > Clostridia > Oscillospirales > Ruminococcaceae > UBA3855. The sequence continues at coordinate 54,156 of DGHF01000136.1, read as the reverse complement.
ATCTCGCTTACATAATCCGCCTTTTCAATGAACTGTGGTTCGGGGTCACGTCCGGTTAAAATCAGCTCGACGGTATCAGGGCAGGTGAAAACAATTCTGTTTGCAAATTCCTTGTCGAACAGATGCAGGTTGTATGCACAGAAATACTCATCTAAAATAAGCATATCTGTTTTACCGCTCCAAATGAGGTCAGATGCCTTGTGAAGCAGGTCATTGTGGCAGGCGGTAAGGCGTTCTTTTTCGGTGTCGTCCATGTTGAACGTAAAACCATATTCCTTGTCACAGCGCATAATGGTAATATTGGGGATGTTTTCCAGAATGGAAAGTTCTGAGGTGTGACCGCCTTTGAGGAATTGCACAATATGTACACGCATTCCAGCACCAGCCCCACGGACAGCCAGCCCGATGGCAGAGGTGGTTTTTCCCTTGCCATCGCCACAGTAAATTTCAATCATAAAGTTTCAGCTCCTTTGTTGATATTTTTATGCAGGGACTTGCTTGTCATGACAAGCCCGATAATTAACATAATTGAACCTGCGCCAATGGCGGCACTTGTGCCGATAATTTCCATAATACGGTGATGATTCATTTTCTTTGCTAATATTGCATAGGTTCTTTTCTGAACTTCGTCCATGTCGTCAGAGAAAGACGGCTGATTTTTGGAACGCTGTTCAGTGGTGTGCCTGTCATAGGCTTTATAGTATTCACGGCAGGACGGACATGTTTTCAGGTGGGAGCGAATCTGCTGGATACTCTCTTTGTTAATCAGCAAATCCGCCTTGTAAAGTTCCGCCATGTCTCTTGCTACTTCACACGTGATATTCATTCTGTATCTCCTCCAATAACATTCTCTTTGCCCGATAATAAATTACCCTTGCAGAATTTTCACTGATATGCAGGGAATCCCCGATTTGGGCATAACTCATCTCGGCATAAACACGCAGAATCATAACATCCTGATATTTTTTCGGCAGTGACAGAAGGGCTTTTTTGGCACATTCCGCCAGCATCCGGCGTTCTACGGTGTCGGCAAGGTGTTCTGTGGCTTCGCTTTCGTAGAGTTCCATCAATTCTTCTGTATTGATATTATCTGCCATATGTTTATTTTTCCGCAGATAACGATAATATGTATGTTTCCCGATAGAGGCAAGCCATGTGAAAACGTCGCTGTCTCCACGGAAACGGTAAAATGATACAAAAGCCTGATAGAATGTTTCCTGTGTCAGTTCTTCTGCAAGGTCATGGCTTTCTGTCAGTTTATAGAGAAAAGCATAAATTCGGGGAAAATATTCCTGATACAGGGCTTCAAATTCTTGTTTCATGAAGACACCTCAGCTTTCTTTTATCAATAAGTTAGTAACGGAGAAAACAAAAATGTTACATTGTTATTCTTCGTCAAAATAGACAAAAATCAGCATCAAATTTTCTGGTTATTTGGTATTGAATTTTGTAACAAACTGGTGTTCAATGGGTACTAAATTATTGGATGCCAAATTTAATCATTGGGAGGATTCAAGCATGAGTTTTCGCATTATCGGAACGGGTATGTATGTACCGCCGAAGGCTGTGACAAATGACGACCTTTCACAGCTGGTTGAAACATCTGACGAGTGGATTACCAAGCGTGTGGGTATCAAGGAACGGCGCATTTCTGAAACAGAGTTCACCTCTGATATGGGAACAAAAGCATCTTTACAGGCTTTGGAAAATGCCGGAGTAAAACCTGAAGAACTGGATATGATTATCACAGGTTCAATCAGTGGGGAGTGTTCTTCTCCGTCAACTGCCTGCATGATTCAGAAAAATATTGGTGCAACGTGCGTTGCAATTGAATTGCAGGCGGCTTGTGCTGGTTACTTGTATGTACTGGAAACGGCGGCGGCATATTTTGCACTGCATAAGGAATACAAGAAAATGCTGGTGGTTGGCTGTGAAAGAATGAGTGGTATTGTGGATTTCCAAGACCGCAGTACCTGCATTATTTTCGGCGACGGCGCAGGCGCAGCAGTCCTTGAGCGTGCAGATAATTACATTGATTCCGTTTTCACTGTCAAGGGAAATGACGAGGTTATCAGAATTCCGCATTTCGTCGGAACATCCCCCTATTTCCAGAAAACACAGGAGGATATCGGGACACCTTATATTCACATGCAGGGACAGGAAACTTTCAAGTATGCTGTTTCCTCCATTGCACAGGACATCACCACTTTGCTGGAACGAAACAATTTAACTGCTGATGATATTGCATGGATTGTTCCGCATCAGGCAAATTTGAGAATTATCGACTTTGCAAGCAAGCGTTTAGGCATTGACCCAAGCAAAATGTTTGTGAATATCGAAAAATACGGCAATACTTCCGGCGCATCTGTTGCGATTGCATTGCATGAACTTGCACAGAGCGGAAAGCTGAAACGAGGAGATAAAATCATTCTCTGCGCATTCGGCGGAGGTCTTTCCAATGCAGCTTGCTTAATAGAATGGTAAGCTGATTCATACATATATTTCATGATGTATTCGGGAAATTCCCGTTGCATATAATTAAAATTTTTCACAAAGGAGAAAAAGACAATGGTAAAGGAAGAAATCATCAACATGCTCGCAGAGGCTACAGACAAGGACGCAGCAGAAATTGAAATGGAAACCACTTTCGCTGACCTCGGCATTGACTCCCTCGATATGACAGAGATGGCAATGGATTTGGAGGACAAGTTCGGCATTGAGTTCACACCCTCTCCCGAAATCAATACCGTTGGCAAGCTGGTTGAAGCTGTTGAAAAGCTCGTTGCAGAGGCTTAATCAATGATAGCTTCGCCTATTTGTGACATGCTGGGCATTCAGTACCCTGTGTTCCAAGGCGGTATGGCATGGATTGCGGACGGCAAATTAGCCGCCGCAGTTTCCAATGCCGGAGGTCTCGGAATTATTTCGGCAATGAATGCCGGCGCAGATTATGTCAGAGAACAGATTCAGATTGCCAGAAGCCTGACTGACAAGCCTTTTGGCGTGAATATTATGTTAATGAGTCCTCATGCAGAAGCCTGTGCAAAGGTCTGTGCAGAGGAAAAACCCGCAGTTGTGACGACAGGTGCAGGAAGTTCCGCCCCCTATCTCCCTATGTGGAAAGAGGCAGGAATTAAGGTCATCCCTGTGATTGCATCTGTAACCATGGCGAAACAAGCCGAAAAAATGGGAGCTGATGCCGTTATTGCAGAAGGTCAGGAATCCGGCGGACATATCGGCGAACTGACAACAATGACCCTTGTACCGCAGGTTGTGGATGCAGTCAATATTCCGGTGCTTGCTGCTGGCGGTATCGGTGACGGCAGGGGAGTGGTTGCTTCTCTGATGCTAGGAGCTGTCGGGGTACAGATGGGGACACGTTTCCTTGTTGCAAAGGAATGCGGAGTACATCAGAATTATAAAGATATGGTATTGAAAGCGAAAGATATTTCCACGCAGGTGACAGGTCGCAGATTCGGCGGTAATACTTGCAGAGGTATCAAGAACGCTTTCACCAGAAATTTCGTCAAGGAAGAATATGCTCCTGAAGCAACTGCTGAAAGTATCGCTGATTTGGGCGCAGGTTCTCTCCGCAGGGCTGCTGTCGAAGGCGACGTGAAAACCGGAAGTGTCCTTGCCGGACAGATTTCGGGCATGATTAACAAGGAGCAGACCTGTGAAGAAATTATCAATGAAATCATGCAGGATGCTGAAAACATCCTGAAAGGAGCAGAAAAATGGGTAAAATAGCATTTGTTTTCTCCGGTCAGGGTGCTCAGCACGTTGGCATGGGACAAGATTTTTATCACAATATTCCAGCTGTCAAGGCTCTCTATGATTCCGCTGATGCCATCAGAACAGGCACAATTGAGCAGAGTTTCACCGGAGACGGTACAGCCCTCAAACAGACGGAAAATACACAGCCTTGCCTGTATCTGGCAGATATGGCGGCTGCAATTGCTCTTAAAGAAAACGGCATTCAGCCGGATGGTTTCGCAGGTTTTTCATTGGGTGAAATTCCGGCTCTGGCAATGGGAAACGCTTATTCTTATGAGGACGGTTTCAAGATTGCTGTCAAGCGTGGTGAAGCAATGGCGAAAGCCTCCGAAGGTGTTGAATGTGCTATGATGGCGGTTGTCAAGCTTCCCACGGAACAGGTTGAGGAACTTGCAAAGCCCTATGATAAAGTGTATCCGGTGAATTATAATTCGCCTATGCAGTTGGTTTGTTCCGGTGACAAGGAACAACTGGAAGCCCTTGCAAAGGATGTGAAAGCCGTTAAGGGCAGAGGTTTGATGCTGGCTGTCAGTGGTGCGTTCCATTCTCCGTACATGACAAAAGCCGTTGAGCCGTTCGGGAAGGAACTGGAACAGTTTGATGTGAAAGCCCCTGAAATTCCGGTGTATGCGAATTATACAGCATCTCCCTATGAGGGCGACCCGAAAGAAACCATGCTCAAACAGATTGACCATCCGGTACAGTGGACAAAGTTAATCCAGAATATGGCGAATGACGGTTTTGATACATTCATTGAAACTGGTGTCGGAAATACCCTGCAAAAGCTCATTTCTCAGATTCTCCCTGATGCAAAAGTGTACCGTGTGGAGGATATGGAGACATTGAGTGCAGTTCTTGCAGAATTGAAAGTGTAAGGAGGGTTTTCAATGCTGAAAGAAAAAGTTGCTGTCATTACTGGCGGTTCTCAGGGAATCGGACTTGAAATTGCAAGAAAATTCGCTGAAAACGGGGCGGATATTGCAATTGTTGATGTGAAAGAAGCCACTCAGGCAGTGGAGGAACTCTCTGCATTGGGTGTGACTGTCAGGTCTTATTCCTGCAATATTGCAGACGCTGAAAAAGTTGCAGAAACCTGCAAGCAGATTCTGACAGATTTCGGAAATGTTGACATTCTCGTGAATAATGCTGGTATTACCAGAGATAATCTCATTTTGAAAATGAGTGAATCCGACTTTGATGCTGTCCTTGATGTAAATCTGAAAGGCGCATTTTACATGATTAAGAATTTTTATCGTTCCATGATGAAAAAACGGAGCGGAAAAATTATCAATATCAGCTCTGTTTCCGGAATTTTCGGGAATGCCGGACAAGCGAATTATTCCGCCTCCAAGGCTGGAATTATCGGCTTGACAAAGACCACCGCAAAGGAACTTGCCGGACGTGGTGTGAATTGCAATGCCATTGCCCCCGGATTTATTATGACCAGCATGACCACCGCTTTTCAGGAAAATGAGGAGCTGAAAAAGTCCATTCCTATGGGAAGATTCGGAAAGCCCGAAGAAGTCGCAAATCTGGCTTTGTTCCTTGCTTCTCCGATGTCCGACTACATCACAGGCGAAATCATCCGCTGTGACGGCGGTATGGCAATGTAATTCTATTTGACTATATCAATATTGTTTTGGCAAATTCAGTAAGAAAGGAAATGTTACTGGTGCTGTCAGTGGTATTTTTTTGCGACTGACAGCATATACCCTGATAGGGGAATTTACGCCTTGGGAGTGTCATGCCAAACGTTATCACGGACACGCTGAACAAGGAATAATATAAAAGCCTATGGTTTTTATTGGTTTTCAGTAACGATATCACGCATGAGAAGAATCGTCATTACTGGAATGGGTGCTGTGACTCCTGTCGGCAATAATGTGGAGGAGTTCAGAACAGCGATATTTTCAGGTAAAAATGGTATCGCTCCCATTACAAAATTTGATGCATCCGAAATGAAATCACAGGTTGCAGGGGAAGTGAAAAATTTTGATGCCAATGCAATCCTTGGAAAAGCAGTTGCCCGCAAAATTGACCCCTTTACACAATTTGCGCTGGTTGCTTCCAGAGAGGCAATGGAACAGAGCGGACTTGCAGGGACAATGGAAAGCGACAGAATTGGTGTCTGCTTTGGTTCAGGTATCGGCGGTATCAATACACTCTGCACCGACCACAAGAACCTGCTGGAAAAGGGTGCTAGAAAAGTTTCTCCGTACTTTGTGCCGAAGATGATTTATAACATCGCTGCCGGAAACATTGCCATTGAATTCAAAGCAAATGGCCCTTGTGTGGCGGTTTCGACTGCCTGCGCAACAGGTACAACGGCAATCGGTGAGGGTTATCGTACCATTCTTCACGGTTATGCAGATGCCATGATTTGTGGCGGTGCAGAATCCGGAATTGAACCGCTGACAATTGCAGGATTCGCAAATTGTCAGGCTCTTTCTAATTCCAATGACCCCGAAACAGCTTGCTGTCCGTTCGACAAAAACAGAAGCGGTTTCGTCATGGCGGAAGGTGCTGGCGTTGTGGTATTGGAAGAATACGAACACGCTGTTGCAAGAGGGGCGAAAATTCTGGCTGAGGTTGTGGGCTATGGCTCAACCTGTGACGCTCATCATGTAACCGCTCCCGACCCTGATGCAACCTATGTCACAAAGGCAATTCTGGAAGCATATCAGGGACTTGGTGACATTGACCTTTCCGAAGTGTATTTCAATGCTCACGGCACTTCTACTCCTCTCAATGACAAGACCGAAACAACTGCCATTAAAAAGGCTTTCGGTGAGGATGCAAAGAAACTGCACATTAGCTCTACAAAGTCCATGACTGGTCATATGCTCGGCGCAACTGGTACTGTGGAAGCGATTGCTTGTATTCTGGCAATGCAGGAAAATACTGTTCCCCCGACTATCCACTATGCCGAACCAGACCCCGAACTTGACCTTGATTACACTCCTAATGTTGCTGTAAAGACCCCCATCAACGGAGCAATTTCTTCTAATCTGGGCTTCGGCGGTCATAATGCTGTTATCGCACTCAAGAAAATCTGAGGGGGCTGTATTATGACAAAAGAAGAAATTATGCAAATCATTCCCCACCGTGACAATATGTTATTGCTGGATGAGGCAACCTGTGAAGATGGCATTGCTCATGGAAAATTACATATCACTGGTGATGAATGGTTTCTGAAAGGGCATTTTCCGGATAATCCTGTTGTTCCGGGGGTGATTCTTTGTGAAATTCTGGCGCAGTCTGCCTGTGTATTGCTGGCGGATGCCGGAAAAGGGAAGACACCTTTTTTCACAGGGCTGGACAAAGTGAAATTCAAGACCCCTGTCAGACCGGGGGATACTTACGAAACAGAATGCAAAATCATCAAAAGCAAGGGAAATTTCTATTTCTGTGAAGGAAAGGGAACTGTCAACGGTAAATTGGCTGTCAAGGCGGAATTCTCCTTTGCACTTGTTTCAGCAAAGGAGGGGAAGTAATGGGACTCATGGATATGTTTCAGAAAGCAACGAATTCCACAAAAATCAAATGTAAAAAGTGCGGAAATGAAGAAACTGCTTACAATCTGACACAAAATCTGTATATCTGCCCGAACTGCGGTTATTATTACCGCCTCGGTGCAAGAGACAGAATCGAACTGACTGCGGATAAAAAGAGTTTCACTGAAATTGATACCGGACTTGTCAGCAAGGATTTTCTGGAATTCCCCAATTATGCTGATAAACTCGAAAAGGCTAAGGCTTCCACAAAGGAAGATGATGCTGTTGTCTGCGGAAAGGCAGCAATTGGCGGAAAGGAAGTTGCATTGTTCGTGATGGATTCTAAATTCATCATGGCGAGTATGGGTTCTGTTGTCGGTGAGAAAATTACAAGACTGTTCGAATATGCAACAGCAAATCAACTGCCTGTAATTGGTTTCACGGCTTCCGGCGGTGCAAGAATGCAGGAGGGTATTGTTTCCCTCATGCAGATGGCAAAGGTCAGCGGTGCAGTCAAACAGCACAGCAATGCAGGGCTGTTATATATTACCGTCCTCACCGACCCCACAACAGGCGGTGTCACGGCTTCTTTCGCAATGCAGGGAGATATTATCCTTGCTGAACCAAAAGCCCTTGTAGGCTTTGCAGGGCGCAGAGTTGTGGAACAGACCACGAAAAGCCAGCTCCCTGATAACTTCCAGAGTGCTGAATTTTTACTGCATCATGGGTTCATTGATGCGATTATTCCAAGGAATGAACTTCGGGGCACTTTGACTCAGCTCCTCACAATGCACGGAAGGAGGGATGTTTCATGACAGCTTATGAGAAACTCAAAACCGCCAGAAAAAGCGGAAGACCTACCGGCGGTCAGTATGTCAAGGAAATTTTCGAAAATCCAATTGAACTGCACGGGGACAGGCGTTTCGGCGATGACCTTGCAATTTATTCCGGTCTTGCCTACCTCAACGGCGAACCTGTGACCTTTATCGCCATGGAAAAGGGCTGGGATTTGCAGAGCCGTATGGAACGAAATTTCGGCTGTCCGAAGCCCGAAGGCTACAGAAAGGCACTCCGTCTCATGAAACAGGCTGAAAAATTCCATCGTCCTGTTATCTGCTTTGTGGATACATTAGGCGCATATCCGGCGGCAGAAGCTGAAGAACGTGGTCAGGGTCAGGCAATTGCAGAGAGCATCATGGAAATGATGGGCTTGAAAACTCCGGTCATTTCCGTCGTTATTGGCGAAGGCGGAAGCGGTGGCGCATTGGCTCTGGCAAGTGCGAACAAGGTTTATATTCTGGAAAATGCGGTGTATTCCGTCATTTCTCCGGAGGGCTGTGCATCTATTCTCTGGAAAGAATCAACTCAGGAGAATGTTGCAAAGGCTGCGGAATGCCTGCATATTACCGCCGCCGACATGAAGCATTTTGGTGTTGCGGAAGAAATCATTCCGGAAAGCTTGGAGCATTTCCCCGAAATGTGCAAGGCTCTGAAAATGCAGCTTGCAGAAGCTGTGGACGAACTGATGAAACTCAGTGAAGAGGAAATTGTTCAGCAACGTTATGAACGTTTCCGTAAATTCGGTATTTTTGAAGAGAAATCCAGCTCAAAGGGATTTTTCCGTAAATAATTTCAGAATTGCCCCTAGTACGAGCAGGGGCAATTCAATTTACAAATAACAATATATAAAAGGATTATTTTGCAGATATTTGTCGAATTTATGCTGATATGTATACACAACCGAGAATGAGAATGGAGGAATTTTATGAAACCACTTTTTCAAAAATTCAGTGAAACAACGTTTGATGAATCTGGTCATTTAAAGGGCTTTCAATTGCACTATGGGGAAAATTTCAACTTTGCATATGATGTTGTGGATGCAATCGCAGACGAAGAACCGCAGAAAAGGGCGGTTCAGTTCTGTGATGAGCAGGGAAATGAAAAAAAGCTCACTTTTTCAGATATCAGCCGTCTTTCTTCTCAGGCAGGGAGCTTTCTTCTCAAGCAGGGCATTCAGAAAGGTGACAGGGTTCTGCTGATACTCAAACGGCATTACGAATATTGGTATCTGGTCACGGCACTGCACAAAATCGGGGCGGTGGCTGTTCCTGCTACATATATGTTACAGACAAATGACATTATCTACAGGCTCAATTCTGCAAATATCAAGGCGGTTATCTGTGCGGAAGATGAGGATTTGTGCGGACGTATCTTTGAAGCCTCCGAACAATCTCACACAAAACCGATGCTTTATACAGTCCGTGCCGAAAGGAAAGGCTTTGTCTGGATTGATGACAAACTTTCCGCCGAACCGGAACGGCTCACAAGGATTCCGAATCATGTCAATGATGAATTCTTAATTTATTTCACGTCCGGCACGACCGGAAACCCCAAAATGACCATACATAATTACGCTTATCCCCTTGGGCATATTGTCACTGCTGAATATTGGCAGTGTGTCCGGAATGACGGCTTGCATCTGTCTGTTGCAGATACCGGATGGGCAAAATGTTCATGGGGGAAAATTTACGGTCAGTGGCTTTGCGGTTCGGCGGTGATGGTTTACGAATTTGAACATTTCAATTCTGAACAAATGATGCAGGTGCTGGAAAAATATCAGGTGACAACATTCTGTGCACCGCCGACATTATTCCGGATGATGGCGAAAAACGGAATCCGCCGTGAAGCGTTCGCAAGTGTCCGGCACGTTTCGACAGCAGGGGAGGCTTTGCAGGAAGAAATCATCCGGCTGTTTCACGAGGCGACAGGGCTGGAAATTATGGCAGGTTTCGGACAGACGGAAACAACATTGATGATTGGAAATTTCGCTGGTTCTCGCCCGAAACGTGGTTCAATGGGAAAGCCGAACCCTCATTTCAATGTGCTTTTGCTGGATGCTGAAGGAAATCCGGTCAAAACTGGTGAAACCGGAGAAATCTGCATTGATACCCGTGAGCATATGCCGGAAGGGCTTTGCATGGGCTACGGAAATAATAAAGATGCAACCGCTCGTTTCTGGAAAGACGGCATTTTTCATACTGGTGATACCGCTTGGAAGGACAAAGAAGGCTATTATTATTACGTCAGCCGAACAGATGACATTATCAAATCCAGCGGTTATAGAATAGGTCCTTTTGAGGTGGAAAGCGTTCTGATTCAACATCCTGCCGTGCTGGAATGCGCTGTCACAGGTGTTCCCGATTCAGAGCGTGGTTATCTTGTCAAGGCAACTGTTGTTCTGAAAGACGGTTTTCAGCCATCCGAGGATTTGAAAAGCGAATTGCAGGAATTTTCCAATGAACGCATTGCACATTATAAATGCCCGAAAATCATTGCTTTTGCTGATGCCCTACCGAAAACACACAGCGGAAAAATTTGTTATCATATTCTGCGTGAGAGAGATGCAGAATCCTGAGAAAAAATTTTGAAAAAACACTTGACTTTTTTCGGAAATTATGCTATAATATGCAGGTATGGTGATGCGGAATAACCGACCGCCTCACCACATCCCTCGGATACCTGAAAATTCCGGATGTCCCCGTATTCGGTTATCATGTATTACAGGATGATAAATTCTGATAAAATATGGATGGAGGAGACGAATTATGTCTACAACAATGCCGAAGGCTGGCGAAATCAGCCGTAAGTGGTATATTCTGGATGCTACGGACAAGCCCCTTGGTCGTGTGGCTGCACAGGCTGCCGTACTGCTCAGAGGAAAACATAAGCCCACTTTTGCACCGCACGTTGACTGCGGAGACAATGTAATTATCATCAATTGCGATAAGGCAATTTTGACCGGCAAGAAGCTGGAGCAGAAGAAGTTTTACTGGCACACTGGCTGGATTGGTGGTCTGAAAGAAGTTTCTTATAAGAAGCTCATGGCTGAACAGGCTGACCGTGCTATGAAGATTGCTGTTACTGGTATGCTCCCTCACAATTCTCAAGGTGCTGTACAGGCAAAGCGTCTGCGCACTTTCAAGGGTGCTGAACACAAGCACGCTGCTCAGAAGCCGGAAGTATACGAATTCTAATTGAAAGGAGCTAAAATTATGTACGAACCTAAAGTTGCTTACCACTATGGTACAGGCAGAAGAAAGCAGTCCGTTTCTCGTGTAAGACTTATCCCCGGAAATGGTAATATCACTATCAACGACAGAAGCATTGACGATTATTTCGGTCTTGAAACTCTGAAACTCATCGTTCGTCAGCCTTTGGCTCTGACTGAAAACCTCGAAAAGTTCGACGTTGTATGTACTGTTGAGGGTGGCGGTGTAACTGGTCAGGCTGGTGCTATCCGTCACGGTATCGCTCGTGCGCTGTTGCAGTATGATGCTGAACTTCGTCCTGCTTTGAAAGCTGCTGGTTTCCTGACTCGTGACCCCAGAATGAAGGAAAGAAAGAAGTATGGTCTCAAAGCTGCAAGACGTGCTCCGCAGTTCTCCAAGAGATAATCAGGCTTTTGTCTGGATATATGGAAAATTCAAATCCGTTCCGTTTGGAACGGATTTTTTGCGCAATATTTCCGAAAAACAAAATCCGGAACTTCTGAAAAGCTCCGGATTTTGTTTATGCTAAAATTATCTGAATCAATCGACAGTTTCCAGACCCTCCGCCTGAAATGCCTGTCTCAAATCGTTGATGAGGTCAGTCTTGTCTTCAATGCCGATAGCTACACGGTAGAAACCGCCGTGGAATTCCTGCGGGTACAGATACATTCTTTCGTCGTCTTCACCCAAGAAGACAATCAGGCTTTCTGCATTTCCCAGCGATACCGCAGAGGTGAATACATGCAGGTGAGTGACAACACGGTTATATAAATCATGTTCACCCTTCAAGCCGAATGACAGCACACCGCCGAAACCGTGCTTCATCTGCTTGACTGCGATGTCATGCCCCTTAAAACTTTCCAGTCCGGGGTAAGCCACAAAGGATACACAAGGCTGTTTTTCGAGCCACTGTGCAACGGCTAAGGCATTGTCATTGTGTACCTGCATACGCAGAGGAAACGTCTGAGACCCTCTCATGATGAGCCATGCATTGAATGGGCTGATACAACCACCAATGTTGACTTGTGCCTGATAACGGATTTTGTCCATATCCTCATGATTGCCGATAACTGCACCGCCCATGGAATCGCCGTGACCGTTGATGTATTTTGTCAAGCTTTCAACGACGTAATCAACACCATATTCCAGCGGTCTGGTATTGTAGGGGGAGGAGAATGTATTGTCAGCGGAAACCAGAATTCCGTGTTCGTGAGCGAGTTTCACAATGGCTTCAATGTCGCAGATGCAGAGAGTTGGATTTCCGGGGGTTTCGAAATGAATCAACTTGGTATTGGGGCGGATAGCCTTTTTGATTTCCTCGATGTCTGTACAATCGACAATGGAAGTTTCAATGCCCCATTTTTCTGTCCAGAGTTCATTGAAAATTCTGTATGTTGCAATGTAGGTGACTGTGGAGAAAATTACATGGTCGCCCTTTTTCAGCTTGGTAAAGAAGAGGGCGGACAATGCAGCCACACCGCTGGCAAGGACTACGCAGTCTTCACCGCCTTCAAGGTTTGCAAGCTTCTTTTCCAGCATACCCTGATTGACACCGCCGTTTCTGGTGTAAATATTGGCTTCGGATGCTGACCAGTTCATTGTTGAGGGGTCATAGGGGAGTTGAAAGCTGTTCGCCATATAAATTGCCGGTTCAACTGCGCCTGTGGCAGAATCCGGCTCACTTCCTACATGAATGGAACGAGTGGTAAAACTCCAACTGTCGGAAACGTGTTCATTTTCCTGATTCATAATAATTCCTACCTTTCACAAATCAATCACCGCCAAATAAGCGACAATATCATTTTATCACTTTTCTCGTGAAATGTCAAGTATTCCATTCCAAAAACTTGACAGATTTTCCGGAATCATGTATAATATAAAAGGGCTTGGGGAAAAATGCCCTCTTAATGCGAACTGCGTTAGTTTCAGGAAGTTCGTGCTAAGGCTTCAAAGGGAATTTGTCCCCATTTAAATAAAGGGGGCTTGGGGGAAAGTTTCGCCCTTAGCGGAGATTGCATTAGTTTCAGCAATCTGCACTAAGACTTTCTGGCGAAAATTCCCCCATTTAGATAGAGAGGAGTTTTTCACATGAAAGAACGCTGTTCGCTTCTGGATACCATCAGAGGCTTTACAGTCATTAATATGGTGTTATTTCATGCAGTCTGGGATTTGGTTTATATTTTCGGGGTCAATTGGGAATGGTATTTTGGGTATGGGGCTTACATCTGGCAACAGTGCATATGTTGCACATTTATCACGCTTTCGGGGTTCTGTTCAGGGATGGGAAGGCATACCCTGAAACGTGGAGGGATTGTGTTCGCCTTGGGCATGGGTGTGACATTGGTCACACTGCTATTCATGCCGGAGGATTTAATTCTGTTTGGGGTATTGACTTTGATTGGTTCAAGTATGTTAATGGTGGGGGCTTTGAAACCGTACCTGAAAAAAGTTCCGGCAATTGTGGGGCTGTTGGTGAGTTACGGGCTGTTTGCGTTCACACGTCACGTCAATGAGGGATATTTAGGCATTTTCACGCATCTGCTGTTGAAACTTCCCGAATGGTTATACCGGAATTATCTGACGGCATATCTGGGATTTCCGCATATGGGATTTTATTCGACGGATTATTTTTCATTGATACCGTGGTTATTTTTATTTTTGACAGGATTCTATCTGTATCAGGTGGCAGGGGAGAAAATTCTTTCTGTCCGCTGGAAAGGGATTTCGCCATTGAATTGGATTGGGTGTCATGCGCTGGAAATTTATGTCATTCATCAGCCTGTGATTTATGGGGTGTTATGGGTGATATTTAGATAAAGGGGCTTGGGAGAATTCCCCCATACCCCCTTAAAATACCCATTTCAGAAAGGAGTTTTTTAATTATGCAATCAAAATTGATTATATTGGACGGTCTGGACGGGTGCGGAAAAAGTACACAACTGGACTTGTTGAAAGAGGTCTTTCCGGAATGTCGTTTCCTGACGTTCCCGAATTACAATTCTCAGACAGGGGAAATCATTTCCGATTATCTCGCCGGAAATATCCCCAATCCCGAACCGCTCAATCATGCCTATTCTGCAAGCAGTTTTTATGCCGTTGACAGATATATCAGCTACCGGAAGGACTGGTATGTTGATTATACATCAGGCAAAAATATCATCTCTGCAAGATATACCACTTCCAATGCGATTTATCAGACGACCAAATTACCGCAGTCGGAGTGGGAAAATTTCTGTCAATGGCTGTATGATTATGAATACTGCAAACTCGGCATTCCTGCGCCGGATGCAGTGTTATTTCTGGATATGCCGATTGAAGTTTCACAGAAATTACTCTCTGAACGTTATCAGGGGGACGAAAACAAGAAGGACATTCACGAATCTGACATTGATTTCCTGAAACGCTGTCGGGAATCTGCGCTTTATGTCGCTGAACATGATGCTTTTTCGAAGTGGCATTTCATCCCCTGCGCCGAAAATGAAAAGCCCCGAACAATCGAGGCAATTCATGACGATATTTTGCAGATTATCAGGCAGATTCTGAATGCATAACAAAAAATTTCCTGTTTCCGCAAAGGAGAACAGGGAATTTTTTCACCCTAATGCCACATCTAAAGTCATCATGACTGAAAATCCAATCGAAAAAGCAATCGTTCCAATGTTGGAATGTTCTCCGGCGGACATCTCCGGAATGAGTTCTTCCACCACCACATAAATCATTGCACCTGCTGCAAAGCTCAATAAATAGGGCATTGCCGGAATCACCAGCCCTGCGAATAATATCGTTATAAATGCGCCGACTGGCTCAACTGCGCCCGACAACACTCCCATTAAAAATGCTTTCCCTTTGGTCATTCCCTCCGCTTTCAAGGGCATGGAAATAATTGCACCTTCTGGAAAATTCTGTATAGCAATTCCCACCGCCAAGGCGAATGCTCCGGCTGCGGTGATGCTGGTGTTTCCGTACAGATAACCAGCGTACACGACCCCGACCGCCATTCCTTCGGGGATATTATGCAACGTGACCGCCAATAACATCATGGTATTTTTGGGCAGTTTCGAGGGCAAGCCTTCCGGCTTGTCGGTGTCCATGTGTAAATGTGGGATGAGCCTATCCAATGTCAGCAGAAATGCAATTCCCACCAAAAAGCCAATCACAGAGGGGATAAATGCCAGTCTCCCCATGGTTTCAGCCGATTGTTCCAATGCCGGAATGAGTAAGCTCCACACACTCGCCGCCACCATCACACCAGCCGCAAAGCCTGTCAAAATGCGCTCAACCGTCCGGCTGAAATTGTTTTTCATCAGGAAGACACAGCCAGCCCCTAAAGATGTACCCAGAAACGGCACAAGCAATCCTTCCAAAGTCTCTTTCATCAACAAAATGCTCCTTTCAGCCCCCTATATCTTTGATGGGGGCTTTTATTATTATATTATGATAGGGCGCATTTTGTCAAATTTGTTTGTTGGGGTTACAGGTTCAGACTCTTGTCACCATCTCGAAAGATACCAGAATGTCAGGATTTTGCGGAGAAGAAAGTGTATACAATCCCGATTGATAAGCCTTGACAGTGTAAATCGCAGTTTTCAGAACGTCATTTTCTTCAAATTGTTTCGCTTCATGGCTTGCATTGAAATAATTTTTGCATTCGGGAGCAATACGGACATATTTTCCGACCATTGCCGACAATCTTTCATCATAGGACTGTAACAGAGATTCCAATTCCCCGATTTTCTCCACATTTTCGCCGTTCACATGAGACATATCATTTTCAGTGAATGTTTTCAGAAAGTCGGAAAGTTCGTCAAATTTTGCGGAAATGTTGGAAACTTTGCTTTCAAGGGCGGTTTCTTTTGGTTGCATACCCTCGTTGTCAATCGATTGCAGTTTTTCGAAAATTTCGGACGATTTCCATTCCCTTAACTTGACTTCTGAAATTTTGTATGTGCCTGAGTTAGCATTGAGGAAAAAATCAATCAAGTACCTATGTTTCCCACCATCATATTTTCTTAATTTGAAATAAAAATGATAAATCCCACTTTTTTGTGAAAGAGAAATATTACTAGGGGATGCCGAAAATTCCATAGTGAGGAAGTCAATTTTTAAATTAACTTCACTATCTAATGTTACAATCAATTCAAAAAAACCTTCATCCCTAGCCCATCCAGAAAGGGGAGCAATGGTTTCATATTGCACTTTCATTGTTTTATCTGTTACAGTTGCAATAAAGCCATTTGTTCCATAATCTGCAACGTTTTCTAAATCTTTTTTGTATACTTCAATTTCTTTCATTTTCAAAACTCCTTTCAAAAGTTTGATACCCTTATTATAATGCATTTTCCGCCAATTGTCAAGCGTTGCACGGTGAAACAAGAGTTAGCAATTTCTTATTTTTTATACTAAAATTGTCTGTATTACGGATAATTTTAGAATTAGTTATTTCTTACAGGCACAGGATTTTTATTGAAATTTATCAGAATTGATTTTACATTTATGTGCATATTTCACAATTCAGGGGGAATATTTTATTTGAAAACGTCAAACTATTTGTTAGAGTGGGGTACATTCCTTGACAACTGACAAAAGTTGTGATATGATTACATTTATGAGATTATACATTATATTCAGGAGGAATTTTATACAATGAGTACAAATTTACTGGAAATCAATGGACTTTGTGTCAAAGTAGGAGAAAAAGAAATTTTAAAGGGCATTGACCTTTCCATTGCACAGGGTGAGACACATGTCATTATGGGGCCTAACGGGGCTGGTAAATCCACATTGGGTCATACGCTGTTAGCGAATCCGAAATATGAAGTGACCGCAGGGACGATTTTCTTTGACGGCAGGGACGTGACCGCTGAAACCACTGATAAACGTGCAAAGAGCGGTATTTTTATGACTTTCCAAGACCCCATTCCGGTGGCTGGTATCACCCTCGGCGGATTCACCAAAAACGCACTGGAACAGAAAACAGGCAAGCGTATTAAGATGTGGGATTTCAAGAAAAGCATGAAACACGCTCTTGAACTGCTCAACATGAATGAGGCTTATACCGAACGTGATTTGAATGTTGGATTTTCCGGCGGTGAAAAGAAAAAGGCTGAAATTTTCCAGTTGCTGATGTTGAATCCGAAGCTTGCCATTCTGGACGAAACGGATTCAGGGCTTGACGTGGATGCTGTCAAGACAGTTTCGAACGGCATTCAGGAATTTCAGAAAAACGGCGGTACATTGCTGATTATCACCCACAGCACCAGAATTCTGGATGCTCTCAATGTTGACAAAACGCACATTCTCGCCAATGGAAAAATCATTCACACCGGAGACCGTTCTCTTGTGGACGAGGTCAACGAAAACGGCTTTGAAAGCTTTATCAACGAATAATAATACAATAAGGATAGAATATCATGAAAGAAAAAACATTTATTGAAGATATTGACGAAAGTATTTATGACTTCCGCTATGAAGAAGATGAAGCGGATATGCTCGATTCGGGTATTACCTCCGAAATTATTGCAGAAATTTCAGAGGAAAAGCATGACCCTCAGTGGATGCGTGATTTCCGTCTGCATTCGCTGGAATTGTATCATAAACAGAGAATGCCCCAGTGGGGTCCTTCTATTGAAGGGCTTGACATGGACAGAATTGTCACCTATATCAGACCAAAAACCAGAATGCGCAACAATTGGGAAGACGTGCCGGATAATATCAAGGACACATTCGAAAAACTCGGCATTCCGCAGGCGGAGAGAGAATCTCTGGCGGGTGTCGGAGCGCAGTATGACTCTGAAATCGTATATCATAATTTGAGAGAATCTGTCGCAAAGTTGGGCGTTGTGTACACTGACCTTGAAACGGCAATGTGGGACGAAAAATATGCAGAGATGATTCAGAAACATTTCATGAAGTTAGTTCCCCCGACAGACCACAAATTCGCCGCCTTGCATGGGGCTGTATGGTCTGGCGGTTCGTTCGTGTATGTTCCGGCAGGTGTCAAGGTAGATATTCCGTTGCAGTCCTATTTCCGCTTGAATGCAGAGGGAGCAGGACAATTTGAACACACTTTGATTATCGTGGAAGAGGGCGCATATTTGCATTTTATTGAGGGCTGTTCTGCGCCGAAATATTATGCAGCGAGCCTTCATGCCGGATGTGTAGAGTTATACGTTGGCAAGGGCGCAACACTGCGTTATTCGACAATTGAAAACTGGTCGAAAAATATGTACAATCTCAATACCAAGCGTGCATTGGTGGCAGAGGGCGGAAAAATTGAATGGGTTTCGGGTTCGTTCGGTTCTCATGTTTCGTACCTCTACCCGACAAGTGTTTTAAACGGAGAGGGCGCACGGTCTGAATTTACCGGAATTACATTTTCCGGAGAAGGTCAGGACTTGGACACAGGTGCAAAGGTCATTCACAATGCCCCGAATACGTCCTCTTATATGAATACACGTTCGATTTCAAAGAGTGGGGGCGGAAATACATTCCGTAGTGAAGTTGTTGTGAAGCCGTCCGCAAAGGGAAGCAAGTCTTCCGTATCATGTGCGTCGCTGATGTTGGATTCTGAATCAAGGTCAGATACCATTCCGGCAATGGACATTCGAACCAATGATGCCGACATCGGACACGAGGCGAAAATTGGCAGAATCAGTGATGATGCAGTCTTTTATTTAATGTCGAGAGGTCTTTCAGAGGAAGAAGCGAAAGCCCTGATTGTCAGCGGATTTGCGGACAATGTTTCCAAAGAATTGCCCCTTGAATATGCATTGGAAATGAATAATTTAATCCGTATCGAAATGATTGGAAGCATTGGCTAAGGGAGGGGATAACATGGCAAAAATTGAGAAACTGAGAGTGAACACATTACCCTCTCCGACTTGGAACAAACTCGGCATGAATGGGGCTGTTCTGACAAATATCGGCTTTACTTCACAGATGCAGGTCAAGGCTGATTCGATTGATTTGGATAAAATTGCATACGTCCCCGAAAACGGCGAAACAGAAGCATTATTTGAGGGTGCGGATGCATACCCGATTTTGATTGAA
The DNA here is from genome assembly GCA_002392545.1 of Ruminococcus sp. UBA3855. Taxonomy (GTDB): domain Bacteria; phylum Bacillota; class Clostridia; order Oscillospirales; family Ruminococcaceae; genus UBA3855. The sequence goes on along the minus strand of DGHF01000136.1, from coordinate 34,787 downwards.
AATACCCCCTCTGAACCGATTGTGCTGGATTTGTCAGCCGAAAACGGTCAGGAATGTGGTGTTGCTTTTGAGATTGAAGCGAATGCCAATGCAACTTTAATTTTCCGGATGCAGTCTGAAAAAGATGCAGAGGGTCTGGCTGGTCTGATGATTCATGCGAATTTGGCAGAGGGTGTCAAGCTCCATATTGTACAATTGAACTTAATGGGCGAAAATTTCAGGGTTATCAGTGCATTGAACGGCGAATGCCCTGAGAATGCACAATTGCAATTGACAACGGTTTCCCTTGGCGGAGCTGAAACTTACCTCGGCGCAAAGGCGAACTTGACCGGAAAAAATTCTGCATTTGATTCCTACACATCCTATATTCTGGAAAACGGTCAGAAACTCGACATGAATTATGTCGCTGACCATGTCGGAAAATTGACGAATTCGAATATTGTTTCGTCTGGTGTCATGCATGGGAATTCTTTCAAAATTTCAAGACAGACTATCAACTTCATTTCCGGCTGTTCCGGTTCAAAGGGTGCAGAGAGTGAAGATGTGCTGTTATTGGATGAGGATGTTGTCAATAAATCCGTCCCGCTGATTCTCTGCACAGAGGAAGACGTGGAAGGCGAACACGGCGCATCTATCGGACAGCTTGACGAAACATTATTATTCTATATGCAGTCAAGAGGACTTGACAGGGAAACCGTTTATAAAATGCTCAGTCAGTCCAGAATTGAAACCGCCATCAGAAGAATGAACCACCCCGAAACGGCGAAATTGATTTATTCCCGTCTCGGCATGGATGAGGAGGATTTCACATGACAGATATTGAAGTGAGAAAATTATTTCCCCTTTTGAATCAGGATATTGCATACCTTGACAGCGCAGCCACGGCACAGAAACCACAATGTGTCATGGATGCCGTTGCAGAATTTTACACCAGATACAACGCTAATCCTATGAGGGGCTTGTATGAATTGAGTTTGTCCGCCACGGATTCTTACGAACAGGCACGACAGAAAACCGCTGATTTCGTTCATGCAAAGCAATCTTGTGAAATCATTTTCACACGAAATGCAACGGAAAGCCTGAATCTGGTTGCCTCCTCTTTTTGTGAGAGATTTGTTTCAGAGGGTGACGAAATTTTAGTTGCAACGTCTGAACATCACAGCAATTTCCTGCCTTGGAAAAAATATGCAAAGTTGCATGGAGCTGTTGTGCGTTATCTGGATTGCACACAGGAAGGCTTATATACTGCGGAAATGCTGAAAAATGCATTGACCCCGAAAACAAAAATTTTCACCATTGCACAGATTTCCAACGTCTTCGGACGTGTGAACCCGATTCAGGAATTTGCGGAAATCTGCCACGAAATGGGGACTATGATTTGTGTGGACGGTTCACAAAGTGTTCCGCATATTGCTGTCAATGTGCAGGAATTGGATGTTGACTTTTTCGCCTTTTCAGGTCATAAATTGTATGCCCCTATGGGAATCGGCGCACTTTACGGAAAAAAGAATCTGCTGGAGGAAATGCCCCCGTTTTTGCAGGGCGGTGAAATGATTGATTACGTTTCTAAGGAAAAGACCATTTTTGCTGAATTACCGCAGAAATTTGAAGCCGGAACAGTCAGTGCCGGTGATGCGTGGGGCTTGAAATCAGCGATTGAATTTGTGGAAAGTATCGGTTTTGATGAAATTGAACGCCGTGAACTCCATCTGACAGAATACGCCATGAAGCAGATGCAGGAAATTCCTCATGTAAACATTGTCGGGGACAAACTGCCTGAAAATCATCATGGAATCTTGACATTCACCATTGATGAGGTACATCCGCATGATATCGCCGAAATTTTTGCTTCTGAAAATGTGTGCATCCGTGCAGGGCATCACTGCGCACAGCCTTTGCACATTCTGCTTGGCATTCCGTCAACAGTCCGTGCAAGTCTGGCATTTTACAACACAGATGAAGATATTGACCGGTTTATCAGCGTTCTGAAAAAGATAAGGAGTCAGATGGGCTATGAATAATCGTACCTTTTATAATGAAATTCTTACCGAACATAACCGCTATCCAGCGCATAAACACTCTATGGAACTGCCGGATTTCTCCCTTGAAGGGGTCAACCCCAGTTGCGGAGATGATATTGTATTGAATCTGAAAGTCGAAAACGGCATTATCACTGACGGTTCATACGAAGGGAGCGGATGTGCCATTTCTCAGGCCTCAGCGGATATGATGCTTGATTTGGTCATTGGGAAAGATGTCAAGGAAGCGCAGGAATTAGCTGACATTTTCATGAGAATGATTAAAGAAACCGTGACGGATGAAGAATTGGAACGGCTGGAAGAAGCTTCTTCTTTGCAGGATATTTCTCATATGCCGTCAAGAGTAAAGTGCGCCGTTCTGGGATGGCGCACACTCAATGAAATCATTGACAAAAATATATCATGATAAATTTTCTTTCTTCGTGATTACATGATAGAGAATACTTTATAAGAATTACTAATTCTGTGCAAAAATGCCAAATCAAAAAATTTTTTCTGGCTTTTACTTGCAATTTTTAGTGAAAAAGAGTATAATAGTACCGTACATTTATGTGATTGATGAAGATGGAGGAAAATAACATGAAGCAAACCAAAATTCTTAGTCTGCTGGTTTCGGCTGTGATGTTTTGCGCATCCATGACAGCGTGTGGAAACGGCAAAAGTATTGAAAAATTAAGTGACCTTTCAGGTGCATCAGTTGCTTGTCTGAGCGGAAGCACAGGGGAAGTTTATGCAAATGGAATCATGAATGCAACGGTTGTCTCGTTCAACAGCGGTCTGGAAGCAGTTCAGGCATTGCAGAACGGTGAAACAGATGCGATTATCATGGACGAAGCCCCTGCACAGATTTATACAGCGCATATTGATGCTGTGAAAATCCTTGACCAGAAAATTGACACTGAGCCTTATGTTATCGCCTGCAAAAAGGGAAATGAAAAGCTGGCAACAATGCTCAATGAAACACTTTCAACATTGAAAACGGACGGAACAATTGATGAAATTCTTTCCCATTGGGTAGGAACTTCCGCTGACCATGTGCCCTATCTTGCGAAAGAACAGGATACCAAGGGTGAATTGATTATGGCGACTGTTGCCAACCTTCCCCCCTTTGCAGAAAAAGAAGGCAGTACGGTTGTTGGCTTAGAACCGGACATTATGAGGGCAATTTGTGATAAACTGGGCATGAGCCTTGTTATCAAGGAAATGTCAAGCACGGATGAGGTTCTTGAGGCTGTCAAAGCCGGAAAGGCGGATGTTGCCGTGTCCAGAATTACCGTTCAGAAAGATTACATCACAAAAGCATCATTCACAGAAAGCTATTTCAAGTCAGAACAAGTCATTATTGCAAAAAGTTGAGGAAAAACCAAATGAAAATGAAGAAAATTCGTGTGTTTGGTTTGTTGGTGTCGGCAGTTGTGCTGTGCACCTCCATGAATACTTATTTTGATTCAGTGCTACCTACAAATAAGAGGAGGTATCGAGAATGAAATGCAAGATGAAAAGTATATTGTCTGTTTTGGCATTATTTTGCTGTGTGTCAATGACCGCTTGCGGAGGTGCGAACACTTCCACTGCGCCTGCCACGTCCCCCACGCCTGCCACCCAACCACCTGCACCGGAGGAGAATACTCCTGACGGAGAGCCTGCGGATGATAATTCATGGGAGAAGGTTCAGAAAAAAGGGGAATTCATCATGGGTTTGGATTCAGATTTTCCGCCGTTGGGGTTCACAGATGATTCCGGAAAAATTGTCGGATTTGAAGTTGACCTTGCAGATGAAATCTGTAAACGTCTTAATATCAGCCTTGTGACACATGAAATCGTCTGGGAAGAAAAAGAAGATGACCTTTCTCTTGGAACAATTGATTGCATCTGGAGCGGAATGTCAGTCACCCCCGAACGTGAGAGAACAATGTGTCTTTCTGAGCCTTACATGGGAAATAACATTGTTTTCATTGTTCCGGCTGATAGTGAAATTCACAGTGTGGCGGATGTTGGCGGAAAAACGATAGGGGCACAGGATGGTTCAACCTCGGAAGAACTTTTAGAAAAAGAGTATAACTCAAAAGTCTACATTACTCCTTTGGCAGATAATAACGAGCTTTTCCGACAGCTGAAATTGGGGCTTCTGGATGGTGTATGTGTGGATTCTGTCGTTGCTAATTACTGGAATTCCAACAACGGTGGAAATTATACGGTTCTCAATGCAACAGAAGACAGCGAAAAGTATGCGATTGGCTTCCGGAAAGCGGATGTTTCTCTTCGCAACAAGATTCAGGAAACTATGGACAGTATGATTGCAGACGGAACATTCACCGGAATTTCTATGAAATGGTTCGGAACAGATGTTTATGCTCGGATGAATGAAACAGCTGATAAATCCGGCATCGAAGGCGAAAGCTTGGGTTCTGAAGAAGCTGACCCCTCCGAAGACAATACAGGGGATGACGAAATCACAGAAGAATGATATACCAGAAGAATATTTGATGATTTTTTGACAGATAATGATTGTTCAGACGAGAGGAGATATTTCAAGATGAAATATATGAAGATGAAAAGAATGTTGTCAGCTTTGGCAATATTTTGCTGTATGGCAATGACGGCTTGTGGAGGAGCGACGACTTCCACCACTGCACCCACGCCCACCACGCCCCCTGCACCACATGTTACAGATGAGTCCCCTGCATCGGAGGAGGAGAAGCCCCCAGCAGATGAAAATGAGCCTGCTGATTCTCCCGACGAAGTGCCGGAAGAAGATAATTCATGGGAAAAGATTCAGGAAAAAGGAGAACTTGTCATGGGGCTGAGTTCTTCTTACCCGCCGTCGTCGTTTGTTGACGAATCCGGCGAAATTGTCGGGTTTGAAGTCGATTTTGCAGGGGAGGTCTGCAACCGTCTCGGAATTAACCTTGTCAAGCATGAAATCGTGTGGGAAGAAAAGGAAGATGACCTTTCTCTTGGAGAAATTGACTGCATTTGGAGCGCAATGTCAATGACCCCTGAACGAGAGAAATCAATGTGTCTTTCCGACCCTTACATGAAAGTTGACATTGTGTTTATTGTTGACCCTGAAAGCGGAGTGAAAACGATAGAAGACATGGCTGGAAAGACAGTCAGTGTTCCGGACAGTTCGACTTCGAAAGACCTGTTAGAGACGGAATATCCCGAAATTTACATCACTTCCATGGAAGACAACAGCGACGTTTTGAGACAATTAGAACTTGGGCTTGTAGATGCTGCCTGCATGGATTCCGGAGTTGCTAATTACTGGAATTCCAGCAACGGCGGGATTTATAACATCCTTCTGGCGAAAGAAGCCAACGAAAATTATGCAATTGGTTTCAGAAAGTCGGATGTAGCTCTTCGTAACAAGATTCAGGAGACTATCAATGAAATGGTTGCAGACGGGACATTCACGGAAATTTCTATGAAATGGTTCGGAACGGACGTTTACGCTGATTTGAATGGAACTGCTGTTGATTCTGGTGAGGAGGGCGAAATTTCCGACGATGAAACCCCCGACGGAGAAAATCCCGATTCCGAAGGTGCTGAAACCTCCCAAGACGGCGCAGAAAATGGCGAAATCACAGAATAATATGCTGTAATACAAAAGGAACTGTCAGAATGGCAGTTCCTTTTTTGGGAAGATATTATTTTTACGGACATTCATTCAAAATAATAGCGGTTGACGGTTTATATCATACCCAAGGCGGAGTATCGGATTTTCAGCGGACTGGCATTTTTTTGGAATGCATCTCATACAATGGAATACATACTTTGAAGTATGTACAGGTAATGAAATTCTTTCTGCATATCTCTGGCAATTTCGGCACGGGTTACGGGAGCATCATCGGGCTGATTCTGGGCTTCTTCGTAGAATTCGAGGATATTCTTTTCAGTTTCGGCAATGCAGAATGCTAATGCCTCCTGCATGAGGGCTGTATTATTCATTTTACAAGACATCATTATAATAACCTCTCTTTCGTTCTGGTGCTGTTTCCGTCGGAATCCTCTGGTTTTGTTTTGGGTAACAATTAGAATATGAAATACGTACCCTTATTCAGGGGAAAATTTACACCGTACAAAAACAATGACGGACTCTTTGCGGAATACTTCTCTGTAATTTTTACTGCTTTAAAGTGGGATATGATACTTTTCGCCTGCTGTAATGCTATTGTAACATAAGTTCGGGCGTTTGTCAAGCTTTTTTTAGCTAAAATTTTCCATATGGGAAACAACTGGACTAAAATTATTTCGTTTCCGACAAAATCCGATATTATCCGGCACAAATCTTCCCAAAGATATAATCCGTCAGTAATTCATCAAAAATTTACATTTTGTTCAAAAATAATCAGGGTGTTGGGGTGTATGGATATGATATAATGAAGTAGATTATATTCCGAAAGGTGGATTTGGAAATATGTATCTTGCAGACAAAACACGCTATGACAGTATGATTTATCGACGTTGTGGGAAATGGGGCTTGAAACTGCCTGTGATTTCGCTTGGAATGTGGCGGAATTTCGGAGCAGATACCAGCTTTGCGAATGCGGAGGCGATGTGCCGGAAAGCGTTTGATTTGGGAATTGTTCATTTTGATTTGGCGAATAATTACGGACATCCTTATAATGGTTCAGCCGAAGAGAATTTCGGAAAAATCCTGAAAAACGGTTTAGGGGTTTACCGTGATGAAATCTGTGTTTCCACAAAGGCTGGCTATGATATGTGGGAAGGCATCTATGGGGGAATGAACGGCTCAAGGAAATATTTACTTGCATCCCTTGACCAATCTTTGAAGCGGATGGGGCTGGAATATGTTGACATTTTCTATCATCACATTTTCGACCCTGAAACCCCTCTCGAAGAAACCGCCCTCGCCTTAGACCATGCAGTGAAGCAGGGGAAAGCCTTATATGTGGGTATTTCTAATTATAACACCGAACAGACCGCTGAAATTTCCGCTATTTTTAAGGAGCTGAAAACACCATTCATTGTGAATCAGCCGTCTTATTCCATGCTCAACAGATGGATTGAATCAGATGGACTTGACAAATATTGCCATGAAAATGGTAAAGGAATCGCCGTATTTTCGCCGTTGTATCAAGGCTTTCTGACAGGACGCTATCTGAACGGTATCCCTGAAAATTCCAGAATCGGAAAGGGAAATACATGGCTCAGAGAACAGCTCACAGAGGAAATGCTGAATCAACTCCGTGCATTGAATGCCGTTGCACAGGAGAGAGGGCAGACTCTTTCACAGATGGCACTTGCGTGGATTCTCCGTAATCCAGCCGTGACAACGGTTTTAATTGGTGCAAGTTCTCCGGAACAAATCGCCGAAAATGCCGGATGTATCCGGAATCTTGACTTCACACAGCAGGAAATTGACAAAATCGAAAAAATTCTTGCAAAATAAAAATTTTCCCCTGTTTTTGTTAGGAAAACAGGGGAATTTTAATTTAATCGACATTTTCATCAAATTGGTAAGGCATCATTCCGCCGGAAATTCCGCACGAATACTCAAACGAAATATTCAGCTCATAAGTACGGATACTGCCTTGTTTGATATAGTCTTGTTCTTCGAGTTCATGCAGACGCTTTTCAGCGAATTTCACTCTTTTTTCGGGTGAAAGTTTCTGGAAATCATTGGAATTGAGCATTTCAGAAACGGCTTTGTCTACAATTTCTATATCGTTTAATTCCTTGTCGGTGAACTGTTCGAGTACCCAGATTTGGAACGGTTCGGAACGGTGAATGCCTTTGTTGTCAGCGAATTCCGCATAATAATGATAATGTGCATCCTCTGAAACATCGGGGTTTGTGTCAATGTCAATATTCACCTTGAAACGGCAGTTATAGATAGAATCGCCCTGAATGGTATCACCGTATTTTTCATAATCTGCGAGGTCATACAAATCAGCGACTTTTTCGCCGGTGCTTTCATCAATCAAAGCGACTGATTCAGGGTTACAGTCAACAGGAATTTTCGCATACCAAATCACTTCATTGTCGTTGGTTTGGTCTTCGCCAATCACAATTTCTGATTGACTTGCATAGAGCTGAATATCGGTGAAAATTTCGGCATCATCAGGGATGTTGGGACTTTGGGAATCGTCATCCGGTACAGATTCAGGAAGACCAGAAAGATTCACATTTCGTTTCAAATTCCATTCCGGTCGGAGCGATACCATGAAATCATCTCTGTCAATCAGATAGCAGTACCATCCCAATTCAGCAGTATCATTGTCAAGCCTTGTCACGCTGTAAAAATCATAGGCAATGCATTTGATTTCGGGGTTGTCCCTGAAATTTCTCCAGATGATATGCTGATTCTGGCTGATGAGGTCGAAATTGAGCAGGACGGATTCTTCATCCATACCGCCCGTATAGATGGCATAATCATTTCCGGAGAGCCGGAAATTTTTAGGAAAGAGCTGGTATTCAATCGCCCCTTGGGAATCGTCAGTATAATGTACTTCAAAAATGGAATACAAATCATTTTCGTCATAGGGGTTGACGGCTTCAATGGTATAATTTGAACTGGTTTCAATGGTAAAATTTTCGGGGTTGGAAAGATAGCTTTCAAAGTCCTCATTTTCGGGAACAAATTTCAATTGATAATTCCGGTCAATGCGTGGGACATAATAACTTTCGATAAATTCCGTTGTTGAAAAGTCATGAAGAGCGAGTTCAGCAATTTTCTCATCCGGAATGCTGTCGAAATCGGCAAAATCCAGAACGGCAGGAGCAGGGGGATTTTCGAGCGTTTCAAGGGGAATGTCAATTGTTTCAGATTCTTTGATGGGTTCGGTTTCAGGTTCAGGCGCAGGGTTTTCGATATTGAAAGCAACGGCGGTTTCCTGCTGAATATTTCCATCAGGAACGGAAATTTCTGTTTCCGTTTCAGCACCGCAACCCGTCAGAAAGATTGCCAGCAATATGACCCATGATAATTTTTTCATTCGTAACACCTCCAATATCAGTATATCACAAATTGCCCGAAACGTCAAGCAAAATACAGCTTTCGTTTCTGTTTCGAAATACAATTGTAAATTTTTTATGAACGGACACCCATATGTCGGGGTCGGATGGTATAATAAAATTATATCAGATAAAGAAAGGAGCTGTACAATGTGGAACATCAGAAAAATGAGCGTATTCTTGAGATTTTTTTCAGAGCATTGAAGGGAGAGAAAATTTCCCCGAAAAAGCTTTCTGAGGAATACCATGTTTCAACCAAAAGTATCAGCCGTGACGTGACAGAAATTCAGTCATTCCTGACCGAACACAGAGAATTGATGCAGAATGCAGAACTGACCTATTCTCACCGTGACAAGTCCTATATTCTCACAAATGACGAATTTCTCAAAAACAAGGAACTTTTTGCAATTATTGAAGTATTGCTGGGAAGCCGTTGCTTTTCGAAGCATGAGATTCTGAACCTGATTTCAAAACTCAAAAATTTCAGCACCATTGAAAACAGGACAAGTTTTGACAACCTAATCCGGAAAGAAGTCTACCATTATAATGAGGTGAAAATGGACTGTCATTCCTTGATTGATAATTTATGGCGGATTGTGCAGGCAATCGAAGACAAACACATTATCACGATTTCTTATTTCAAGATGGACAGGAGCGAAATCAAGCGCAAAATCAAGCCCCTTGCGATTATGTTCAGTGAATATTATTTTTACCTGATTGCCTATCAGGAAGATGACGAAACTTTCAGCCCCCGCTATTTCCGGATTGACCGTATTTTCTCCATCACGGAAAACCGGAATCGTTTCACCCTTGCGCCGGAATACGATTTTGATGAAGGCAGTCTTCGGGAAAAAAGTCAGTTCATGTTTCCGGGGGAAGGAATCAAGGTAGTATTTGAATTCACGGGCTTGTCAGTGCAGGCGATTCTTGACCGCCTCCCCACTGCAAAAATCACATCCAAGGACGGAAGAACCTACACCATTGAAGCTGATGTGAATAATGGTCGTGGGCTGATGATGTATCTCCTTTCACAAGGGGCATGGGTGAAAGTGCTTTCCCCTCAAAGTTTCGTTGATGAGATGAAAACGGAAATCGAAAAGATGAAACGTTTATATGGTGAAGTTTGATGAAAAAATAACTCTCTGTTGAATTTTGCGCAAATAGAAATAAATTTTCTGAACTTAATATTGACTTTTTTGTTGGAATAGTGTATAATAAAATTGTCTCACTATATTTGGTGGGAATATTTTCAACAGGAGGTATTTTTGAATGAACCTGATAGAAAAGAAACTGTCAGCCCTGAAAACAGGGGAGAGAGTGCGGTTCACGCAGAAAAACGGACAAATGATTGACGGCATTGTGTCAGAAAACGACGGAAAGGAAACGCTTTCTGTTCAGATTACGTCATTGGCAACGCTGAAATATGAACAGATTGCAATGATAGAAGAGAATTTTGGAAACATGATTCAGCCTATCATTAACACCATTGCAGAACCAATGATTTCTGCACAGCCAGAAGAAAGCACGAAAGAGGTGGAAATCGGAAAAGTTACCTGTACCAAGGAAATTGTTGCAGAAACATTTAAGGCAATGAATCCGGAGGAAAGAAAGGCTTTGACTTCTTCACATGACAAATGTCAAAGTTTTTTTAAGAGTCATGAAGTGACAAAGTGTCAGGAAGCAGCAGAACTGATATGGGATATCATGTTAAAAAATGAATGGGATTATAACCCTCGTGTCAACCATTATTATGCGTGGGTGCAGTTATTGCTGGAAAATTTCCAAGATGCAGCAATTTCATTTTTCTATGCAAAAGATACAAGGAGTGCGTATCTTTCCGCCTATCATGGCGCATTGAAAATGAAACCATCTGAAAGCAAGCCTTTGTATTCTCTTGCTGCTGCGTTTTCATCACTTTACATGACAGAAGGAAGTTCTGTCTATCTTGCAGAAGCAGCGGAAGTTCTGAAAAAAGCTTGTTCAGAAACGAAAGATATTTCTGGTATCACTTACATCTTGAAAAAAGATTATACTGAGGAAGCAAAAGAGGAAATTTTGCATCTGGTAAAATTCATCGGCAGTGAATGTGCACAGAGAATTGAAGAAATCAGCGATTTTGAAAAATGCCTGAAAGTTATTCGTCTGCGGTATCCGATGGATGATGTTATCAAGGAAATTGAAGAGCATGTTTCCAATATGACAGAAGTCGGAAACGAAGAAGAGGTTCAGGAAGCACCCCCTGTCCCCAGTGAGGTTACTATCATAGACAATCTTTCCCCTGTAATTGGTAAAAAATATTTTGGTAAAATTGTTTCTTATAATATATTTGAAAACAATGGAAAAGTAGAAGAAGAAACTGGTCTCCGGTATTCTTTTGAGCTGAAAGATGTTGCTGATGCCGGACTGACGGCAAGGCTGAAAAGACTTTCCTCCAATAAAGCACTTTCCCCGATTTCGATTGTATTCCAGTTTGAAAAGCGGTTCAGTCGTTTTGTAGCTGTGGACATTCAGCAATGGTTCGGGGATAAAAAAACAGCCCCTGCGCCGGTCAATGAAGAAGTGGAAGATGCAAAACAGCTTTATTCCGAAAAGCGTTATGATGAAGCCATTGAGGCTTATCGGAAAAAACTGGACGGAGACAGCGCAGAAGAGGCATTTTCACGGATTATCATGTGTTATCTTGCGTTGTGGAATTCCAACGGAGACGACAACGGCACATACCGTTCCGAACTGGAAAAATTTGTGGCAGAATATTTTGACAAGTCTTTCCATCAGCCTAAAACGCTGGAAATGCTTTACCAATATTACATGAAAATTCAGAATTATTCTGAATGCATCCGCCTGCTGAATATGCTCATGGAATCCTGCGGTTCAGATGAATTGGGAAGAATTCTCCATTATCTGGCAGGAAAAGAGCATTGTTACCGGATGCTGAAAGACTATCCCTCTGCAATTGGTCAGTTGCTTGACTGGCTGGATGTTGTCAAGCGCAACAAGATGACAGAACGCTATAAGCAGAGAGATACTACAATTTACATTGAACTGGCAGAAGTGTATTTTGAAAACGGCGAGTATGAAAACGCTGAAAAATATGCAAAACTCTCTGCTGCCTGCGAAAAGAAAAGGGAAGTCCTGAGAGAAATCGAAAAAATCAAGAAAAAGCAGGAGGAAGAGGAAAAAGTTTCCTATGAGGAAGATTTTGACGAAGAAATTCAGGAAGATGATTCCGAACAAGAATTGATTTCCGAAGAATCGGCTGAAACACTCCGTGAAGCATTCGAAGCGTATCAGGATACGGACGGTTTCGACACATTAAATATGACCGACGAGGATATTTTCAGACATGCATTTGCATTTGATAAACAGCATCTCGATTGTCTGCTGACCTACCTGAAATCTGCCTCCATGCTGGCAGTATCCTCCGGACAGGAGCATACCGACGAAACAGGGGAAGTGGTTGCTGTATCTCAGACAATTCCGGCAGTGGAAAAATCTTTCAGTCTGGCATTTAACAGCCCTCTTTCTGAAAATTCCTACCTCAGCACGGAAATTATTTCTGCTTTTCAGGAGACAAGTACTATTATTCCGGAACTGAATGACAAGCTGATGACGGCATCCTGCATGACGGCTTTATTCAATCATTCCGAAGTGATGGATTATACCATTGAAGACCTTCGGGAGCTGGCGGAAAACAGCGAAATTTCCAGCGATTTCCCGACATTGACATTACTCCTTGACGAACTTTGTGATTTCCGCACCATGACAGGCTGTGGGATGGATATTTTCGCCGATTACAGAACCAGTGATGCTGTTGTGCAAAAGGTCATTGCAGAAGCCAAGACCTGCGCAACTGCTGTTGATTTGAAAAATGAAGTTTACGAGAGTCAGGGACAAGTCCGCAGGATGCGTGAACTCATGTTCGCACCGGAAAGCAGTAAACTCCGGCAGTGTCTGGACATTGTGGTACAAAATGATGTTTCACGTTTCGCCGAGGTAAGAGATACCATTTCAGAATTGTTCATCCGTAATGACAGACCGGTATCTGCTGAACATATTGAAAGCAAGAAAATTGACAAGTTCATTGATAATTTCTGGGATGAAGCCCGTGACCTCATTCAAAGCGAAAAACGTCATATTTCCAGACCTTACGACAAAATCAAGGGCGGAAAGCGGAATAATATTGTCCTGACCATCCGGAAAATGCTGGTGTGTATCTGTGAATGGCTTTCGATTGCAGAACATTTCAACAGAAATGACAATGTTTTTGCAAAAGAGAAATATCAGGAAGTTGCACCACGGATAACCGAACACCTCAAAGGCGTCCTTGAATCCTGTGAACAGTACACAAAGAAACATGGTTTTGACTGGGGAACAGAAGCAATTTATAGAACCGCTCAGGAAATTTCTGCAAAGATGAACGGAACATATGATACACGTGCAAGGAAGTATATGTTCATTGATTTCCTTGCAGGGGAAGACATTCTTCTGAATGAAAAGTACCTGCCTGAATTGCAGTCAACATTCTGTGGCTGGGAGGATTTCAACATTCTTTACAGAATTGAACGTCATGCAGGGCATAAGCATGTTTCATGGGAAGAGCGTATTTCTGAAATTCTCAGTGAAGTAGAATCAAAGCATAATTTCCGCAGTGCAATGCTGATTAAGTCCTACGGTGAAGATATGGGCATTGAAGAAATCGCCAAGCATAAGGATTTCCAGCAGTTCAATGACTGTCTGAAACAGGCGAAACAGCGTTTTGAAACACTCTATCATGATTTCAATGACGAACTGGAATTATATGAGAGTTACGGCACACTTTCCAACATCAACGGCGAAAAAACAAATATTCTTGCATTAACGCTTGACTGGTATCGTATCACAAGGCTGACAAGTGATTTTGGATTCTATGTCAGAATGCTGGAAGTCATTCGCCACAAGATTGCAGTGGATTCCGCCGAAAAGGGTGAACGGCTCATGAAACAGCTGGAGGAACTTGCTGACAAGCCCGAATATGATTTCGGTGTTTACCCGAAAAAAGACATTGCTTCCCATATTCAAGACCAGAATTACACTGTTGCAGAATATATGCTCAACTGCATCAGAAGACATGACACCAAAGAATTAACCATGAATTATACAACTGACCCATTCAGCTTTTTCAATGGTTTCATGAATGAACATGCAACCAATTACCGTGTTTCCTTTGATGCAAAAATCAATCTGGAATTGGCAATTACAAAATATGTCGGAAAGAAAAATCTTGAATTCGCCATGAAGCACCTCACCAACAACGCCATGAAGGATGTCAAGGGCGGTTGCAGTCTGATTCATAATTGGATTGCAGCAAATCCGACAGGAGCAGACCGCATTGAAAAGCTCCTGAATTCGTTAGGATTTTCGGGCTGTCAGGTTTCGCCTGACAACGGAAACAATGAAGATTCTTATTTGGTTATCCGCAAGAAACAGACTGGTAAAATCAATTACCCCCACCCGATTCCGGCATTCAGTTCCCTTTCCGAGGAAGAAGGTTTCAGAGTGCTTTGTCTGTATGGACGTTTCGACTGTAACCGTTTAATGGATATGTTCCGCAGTGTCAACACCGCAGCCAAGCATACAATGGTATTCCTTGATTATGCGCTGAATCAGGACGAAAGAAGAAAGCTTGCCAGAAAAATCAAGGAAGAAAAGACATTTGCGAAGTGCTTTATTGTGGTTGACCGTGTAGTATTGCTGTATCTTGCGAAACATTACGCTTCAAATACGGTCAATAAAATGTTAATGGCAATTACAATGCCCTTTGCATATTATCAGCCGTTTGTGGAGAAGTCAAGCCAGACAATGCCTCCGGAGCTGTTCACAGGGCGTGAAGCAGAACTCACCTCGATTGAATCCGCCGACGGTGCAAACCTTGTTTACGGCGGTCGCCAGCTGGGCAAGAGTGCACTGCTCAAAATGGCACAGCACAACATTGACAAAAACGCCAACGGTGACAGGGCTGTCCTTGTGGAAGTTCTCGGACTGAATTATACAGATGTTGCGAAAATTGTTTCGAATGAATTGATTATCGCCGGAATTCTTGATGAATCCTGTCGTTGTGATGATTGGGACACGCTCGCAGGACACCTCAAAAAACGGCTTATGGACAATGACCCTGCAACCAGAATCAATTATCTGTTGCTGATGCTTGACGAAGCGGACGAATTTATCAAGACCAGCATGGAAGACGGAAACAGACCTATTGGCGCACTGAAAAACCTCCCGTCCAACCGTTTCAAGCTTGTCATGGCTGGTCTGCATAACCTCAGCCGTTACAACCGTGAAGCAATGCTGCACGGAAATTCCAACCTTGTGCATCTGAATTCCGTCATTGTCAGACCATTCCAGAGACCGGAAGCCGTGAAGCTCCTGACACATACATTGGCTTATTTGGGATTCCGTTTCAATGAAAATGTCATTTCCCTGATTCTTGCCAAAACCAACTATTTCCCTGGACTGATTCAGCTGTACTGTCAGAAACTGCTGGAAGCAATGAAAAATGATGATTATGCAGGCTATAACGAAATCAATACCCCGTCTTATGAAGTAACAGAAAACCATTTCAAGAAAGTGCTTGCAGATAAATCTTTCATGGACAAAGTCAATGAAAAACTGGAAATCACCCTGTTTGTCGAAGAAAAGGGACACAGTAACTATCATATCATTGCATTGATTCTCTCATATCTTTATTATACAAATCCTTCTGAAAAGGGCTATACACTGGATGAAATTCTGAAAGTTGCCAATGAATACAACATTGTGAGACTGATTTCCCTCAAACGTGAGCAGATGGAAGAATTGCTGAATGAAATGTGGGATTTGAACGTGTTGAGCTTAGAGGGCGAGCGGTATCGTTTTGCAACAGAAGGTTTCCGTGAAATGCTTGGCAGTCAGGAAGAAGTTGACCAGAGCATGGCAGAATACTTTGTAGAGGGGGATAAGTCATGAGCATGGTAGGCGAACTTTGGTGGGAAAAAATGGCGAATGCCGTCCGTTTCCTGAGTGATGCAGAAGAATATCTGGAGCTTGGAAAATCTGTGATTCTCAATTTTACGGACGAAGTGCCGTGGTGCGACATTCTGACAGATACCCTTTGTCAGAGACTTGGCAAGATGATGGACACCAGAACTTTTGACGTGCATGATGCATCCGGTGTAAAGGATGCCGGAGAATTCCTGTTCAAACGCTATTGCAGTGAAGATGAGCGAGACAAATACTGGCCCACAACACATAACAGCCGTGAGGAATTTATGGCGAAAAATCCACTGACCCCGATTCATCACCGGTTTGTATGTTTGACAGGAATTTCGTCAGAGGATTCCGAAAACTGGTTCAATACGATTTCCAGATATATCCGGAGCTGTCCGGCGGAGAGTGAGCATGCCCTGTTTATTCTCCTGACGAAAAATGCACTGGTGCATACGTCGGAACATGTGGAAGTCTTGCAGTATTCTGATTACATCACGGATTATGACTGTCTCATGTTGTGCATGACCATGATTTCTTCACTTTCCTGCAACCGTACGCAGAAAATGTATCTTTCGGAAGTGGCAAGCAATATCGCAGACAATAATATTGAACTCGCTGGACTGCTGATTTCCGCAGAGTTAGAGCTTGCACAGAAGCCCGTACAGGTCACAAACCAGACATTTCAGGAGAATGGCATTAAAATGACCAGTCTCAAAGAAAAAGTGGATATGGCAGTATGGGAAGCACAGATTAAGTTTGTATTCCCGAAATTAGAGAAATTCCGCCGTGATTTGATTGAAAAGTATGAAGAACGTCTGAAATATCATCTCCCTGTCACCAGTTCCAATGGTGAAAAGGTTGACAATCCCGACGAGCTGGAAATCGGACAGTTATATTATATTTGCAGAACACATAAATTTCTTTCTGATTCCGAGTTACAGCGTTTAAAAAATATGCGCATTGCCCGAAACACGCTTGCCCATTGGCAGTGTCTCTCTTATCAGGAATTGCTTGATTTGAATGTATTATAATCAAAAACCCCTGTTCCGTCATGGAGCAGGGGGATTTTTTGATAGTAATTATATAGAAAGCAGATGAATTGTAATTGAAAATAACTAATTGACAAACGGTGAATTTTGTGATATAATCAGATTGTAAACAATTCACACGAAAGGAAGATAACAATATGAAGCAACACAAAAAAACACAAATCCTTGTATTGACCGCCCTGTTGACGGCATTCACGACCGTTGCCACGATGTTAATTCGCATTCCGACCCCGACAAAGGGCTATTTGAATTTAGGGGACACGTTCGTGAACATTTCCGCATGGCTTCTGGGGGCTGGATGGGGGACAGCCGCCGCCGGAATCGGTTCAGCACTGGCGGACATTTTATCAGGGTACATGGTGTACGCACCAATTACATTGATTGTCAAGTCACTGATGGCTTTAGCATCCTATTCCATTTACAAGGCATTGAGCGAGAAAATCAACACATTTCCGGCAAGAATCACAGCCGCTGTTGTGGCAGAAATCATCATGGTAGCAGGGTATGCAGTGTTTGAAGGCTTCATGTATCAGTCAGTCGTTACAGCTTTGTCAGGCGTTCCGTCGAATCTGGTACAGGGTATTTTCGGCGTGGCTGCATCCGTGACAGTGTATGAATTGATTCTGAAAAGAATTCCACAATTGCACGTCAAGAAATAATCAAAAAAACCAGTCCGGAAAGGGCTGGTTTTCTGATTGTCATTGATTATGCTTTCTGTGTCAGATTGCTGCCGCAGAACGGGCAGAACATGACTTCGACATTTCTCTGACTGAGGGTCATGAAAATTTTATTTTCATCCTTGTAGAAAATTTTATCTGTTTTCAGGTCATCATCCACAACAGGGAGCAAATCAGAACTCTGCGGAGAATCCACCGGAACGGTTTCCGGCTTTTTGGTTTCGCTTAAACCGAATAATTCTTCCAAGCTGTCCATAGCACTGTCCATCGCATCCATCGCAGAAAGACCATCCACATCAATCTTTTCCAGTGCATTGGCTTCACTTTCAGAGGGAGCGGAAACCGCATCCGCAACGAGGGAATAAAGGGGCTGACCGCTTCTCATCCATTGCATATCTTCCTCTGACGGAACTGGTAAACGGCGACACATTTCACAGCCGATTGTACCTCTATCGAACATTTTCATAAATACTCACCTACACATTCTTTGCGCTTTCCAGCATGACATTCTGCAAGCCGTCCGAAATGCCTGACAAATTGGTAACGGATTCGGTCATTGACTGAATTTGATGCTGGATATTGCCGGAAGTTTCCTCAAACTCTTTTGCAACGTCGTAATAACTCTTAGACATGGTACTGATAGCAGCAATAAATTTCTGCATTTTCACGAAGTCTTCAAGGGTCATAGTCTCTACCTGTTTGCCCTGATATTGTTCGAGATAAGTCTCACTAAGTTTCTGGAGACGGGCGATATTTCCGCTTAATTTAACAGCCTTATCGCTGATGTCCGTGCTTGCGTCAAGAATTTCACTCTGACTTTCCTGTACCTGCTGGCTGACAACGCCGATTTCCTGCACTTCTGCCACACAAGCACCGTAAACATCACGCAATTTCCGGTAGCTGTCTTTCAGGCTGTGCTTGAGGAAATGAATGCAGTTTTCCTTGACGTTCATTCCCAAGAAAATCGCATGAGCCATATCCTGACAAGTCTTGTAACCGCATGAACCGCAGTTAATAGCCTGTTCCGAAGCATCCATTTTGTGCATACTGTGGAAAATTTCAAGGTAATCATTTGCAGTCGGGACAGCCTGTCTGACACGTTCACTATGATACTCTGTCATGAAGTCCGTGAGGGAAAGTGTCTTGTCAAATTCCTTGAAGCGTTTCAGACGACCAATTCCGAGGAATCCGCCGTGCATTTCACGTGCATTACTCAGGGAAATATTATCCATGATACTTTCCACTTCCATCAGGTTGGCAACGGTTTCCGGAACAGCAGTTCCCTGATTGCAACCGAATTCGCAGTTCAGAACGTCCAGAACATCAGGCTTTTTGCGGTCTTCTGTCTGTGCATAGCGTTCGAGCCTGTCATATAAAGTATGCGGACCTTCTGCATTTCTGATGATTAAATCCTGATTGAGAATTTGCAGAGTTTCTTTCAGTCCCCCCGGCATAGGATACAGGCGACCGATACCGCCTTCCAGTTCGTCAAATTCAAACTGTGCCTTTTGTTCCCAATGAAGACCTTTTTTGATAACATACTTTTCGAGATGGCGGAAAGTAACATTGTAATCGAAAGCCTTTTCTCTTGCTGCTTCGCTGGTTTTAGCAATGCAGGGGGAGAGCATGAACATGGGTTCTTTGACACCACGATATTTTTTAAGCCACATTGCAAGACATCCGGCAGGGCTCATGACAGGGGAAAGATAAGAAATCAATTCAGGCTTATACTTCTGAATATAATTGACAACCGCCGGACAGGGCTGTGTCACAATCTTTTTAGAATTACCGCTCCGCTTCATGTACTCATTGTGCATATAGGTGCAAATATCCGCACCGAAACCAACGTCATAAATTTTGCAGTTTCCGTGTTCACGAATCCAAGAAAGCAGGACACGCCATGCACCGTTCGGGAAACTGGTACGGACTGCCGGCGCAACAATCACCACCATAGGTTCTTTGTTTTCCAGCATTTTGGTAAATTCGTCGATATTGTCGTTATAGCCTCTTGCATGGTGCATACACGCTTTAACGCATTCACCGCAGTTAATACAAGCATTGGAATCGATTGTAGTAACGAATTCGTCTGTTGTTCCCTCTTTTAGTCTGGTTACATTGGCATGAACAGGACAGACACGAACACAAGCATTACATCCAATACAATTGCTTTCATTTACAGTAACTATCTGCATAATAACGTCACTCCTTTAATTATTGTAATCTGAAATACTTAGAAATCTCTTTTTTCATCACCTATATTATATCACTTTTAGCCAAAAAAGTCAAGCAGTTTTGTGATAATGCTTGTCAATTTGTTGAAATTAGCTAAGTTCGCCTACATGAAAATGACATTCCCGTAAAAATAAGGCATTGCAGTGAAAAAGTAAAATATATCAATTTTGTTCATGAAAAATACAAAAAGGACAACTGGCTAAAAAACCAGCCGTCCTTTTTTACTATTTGTAGATAATTCTATTCTAATAACTCAATATCCCCGATGACTTTACTTCCGAAGCGTAATGTTTTGAATTTGATATCCTGCCCGATTTCGATATTGCTCCATTTATCATAGGAAAGCTCATATTCTTTGATTTTTCCGTTATATTTGCCATATATGTAATAATGCTCCAGACGTTTGCTTTCACGTTCGCTTCCAGCTTTTCCGTTGTTCTGGAGTTTGGGAATTTCCGCCCAGTAGGGTAATTTATCTGTTCCGGAGCTGTTCAGAGAGTGGTCATATTTCCATCGTTCAATTTCGTAATAATATTTCGTAGCATAGACAGGTTTATTTCGGTAAACAGGCTCATCACGGTATTTTGTTCTGTAAACAGGTTTTTTGACTTCGACTTCTTCAAACTGACCATTTCCCAAGTCTTTGTATTTATGGGTAATTTCGTCATGGTCATAAACTTGATATGGTTTTTTCTCGTAGTGGTCAATGACTTTTTCCGTGTGGTGAACTTCCTGACGAGTATATTTCAACCGTCCGCCGGAGGGAATTGACCAGTTACTTTCTGTAACAGTAGTATATTTTTCAATCTGAATTTCTCTGTTCCATGAAACGCTTGAAACCTTGATGCTCCTTGTAACCGGAATGAATATCCATAACAGAATCATCAGGAGACAGGACAAAATCACAGGCAGTTTCAATTTTTCCCACAAAGAAGGCTTGTAATGGGTTGTTACCGGACGAATAACCGGAGTTTCGGGGATTTCTTCTGAATCCATGACAGGTGTTTCTGAGATTTCCGGCGAATCAGTGACAGGAGTTTCAGGAACATCAGGCGGAGGGGGAGGGGGTTCATTTTGTGCAACATCCTGCCCATATTCGCCATGCTGGACATTTCCGCCGAAATAAGTCGTTTCCGCCTCGTCACGTCTTGCGCCACAGTAGGCACATTGTGTTAATTCCCAAGCGTTCTGATTGTCACAGAAAGAGCATACCCAATTCTGTTTTTTATTGGTATCTTCGGGAGGGACGTATTCCAGAACGCCTTCACGCATATAGAAGCGGACATTCTGACCTCTTGCATGTCCGCAGTGCGGACATTCTGTCTTATCGCCACGAATGGTTTTTGCACAGCAGAAAGGACAATCCCAGTATCCCCATACATTTTTTGCCATTGCCATCCCCCTTTCAAATTCTTTTTCTATTATATCATTTTTAATTATCTCTGTCAATAGTTTCACGCAAAAAGACAGCCGGACAAAAAGTCCGACCGTCTGTAAAAGTGAGGAGGAGAATCAATTTTTTGGGGGGGCGGGGTTGAGGGAGGAGTTTGAATAAACCGCCTGTTCGCCTGTTTCGCCTGTTCGGATTCTGAGAGCATTCCGCACCTCGTAGCTGAAAATTTTACCGTCTCCGTGGTGTCCGGTGAAAGCGGAACTGCGAATACATTCCATGACTTTATCTTCCCATTCTTCAGTACTCACCACGACTTCAATCTTGATTTTCGGGAGCATATTTACAGGAATATTTTGATTTCCACGGACATATTTTTTAATGCCGTGCTGAGCACCGCACCCCATGACCTGATAACAGGTAATACCATGAACGTTCATTTTCGCCAGTGCATCAAGAACATCATCCATTTTTTCTTCACGGATATAAGCTTCGATTTTGATAATCATTTGAAAACGCTCCTTTCATCAATCCAGACCATTGAAGGACGGATATGCAGATTCACTGTGCTGTGTGCGGTCAAGTCCAAGGCGTTCCTCTGTCACGCTGACACGAATATCACCAGTCAGGAGCTTTGTCAAGCCGTAGCAAATCAATGTACCCACGATAGCAACCGCAATACTGATGACAATGCTCAGGAGCTGTACAAGGAATAACTGTGTATCTCCAAAGAATAAGCCGTTCCATCTTGCGGCGGAGTTGATAGAAGTCTGTGTGAAAAGTCCGGTGCAGATACCGCCCCAGATTCCGCCGATACCATGACAGCCGAAAGCATCCAGCGCATCATCATAACCGAATTTCTCTTTTGCTTTGGAAATCATCAGGAAACAAATTGGGGAAGTTGTCAGACCAATGACAATTGCAGCCCATACAGGTACAAATCCAGCCCCGGGGGTAATGCCGACCAGTCCGGCAACCAATCCGGTAGTAGCTCCCACAAAAGTGGGCTTTTTATTGGCAATTACATCACAGAGCATCCAAGAAAGCATTGCAGAAGCAGAGGAAACCGCTGTTGTAATAAATGCATGAGCGGCGAGACCGTCAGCGGCTAATGCAGAACCGGCATTGAATCCGAACCAGCCAAACACCAGAATGAATGCGCCAAGTGCAACCATAGGAATGTTGTGTACTCGATAGTTTGCCTGACCCATGTCACAGCGAGGCTTTAAAATGATACAGAGCAGCAATGCACTGATTCCGGATGTGATATGCACCACGTTTCCGCCTGCAAAGTCCAATGAACCAATTGCATCCAGAAAACCACCTTTCGCCCATACCATATGCGCCATCGGATAATAAACAATCAATGTCCAGAAAATAATGAATGTGAACAGGGAACGGAAACGCATTCTTCCAGCCACTGAACCTGTAATCAATGCAGGGGTAATGACGGCAAACATCATCTGAAAAATACAGAAGACCATATTTGAAATCGCTCCGCCCTCTCTGTAGGGTTCAGTCAGGGAAACACCATTCAAGCCGAACCATTCCAGACCGCCGATAATTCCGGCATGGTCTGTGCCGAATGAAAGCGAATACCCAAACAGTACCCACATGACAATTCCTGTGCCGATGGTGAATGTTGATGCAAACATTGTATTGATAACGTTTTTTCTCCGTACCAGTCCGCCGTAAAAGAGCGATAATGCCGGTGTCATAAAAAATACCAGTCCCGAACAGAGAAGAACAAAAGCCGTGCTTCCTGTATCCATAGTAACATCTCCTTATATTTTCCTGAAAATATGGCTTTTTCATTCATATAGTTACGTCATTGTCCCCAATAAATGAAAAATGTCCCATACGGCACATACGCCATATAGAACACCATTGTCCAGATATCAAATTGATTGGAAATTCATTTTTCCGAATACCGAAAAGCTTTTCATGCTCTTATAATACCATAGAATTATGAATAAATATTGTATTTTTTATGAATATTTAGTGAACAACAACAATATCATAGAATTAACACAATTTTTTCCAAATAAACTATTGCAATTTGTGAAAAAGTGTGATATAATAAATAATAGAATCTTAATATTAGGAGGCTGTTAAAAATGGCTATGTTTGACAAACTGCTTGATAATCTCAAAGCAAGCAGAAAAACAATCGTATTTACTGAGGGCACAGATGCTCGTATTCTGTCCGCTACAGAACGTCTGCTCAAAGAGGACATTATGAATGTGATTCTCTGCGGAAATCCTGCGGAAGTTCAGGAAGCTGCAAAGGCTGGCAATTTTAACGTAGAAGCAGCAACTGTTCTCGACCCCACAACCTATGCGGAAATGGATGAGATGGTTGCAAAGATGGCTGAACTGCGTAAGGGCAAAATGACCGAAGACGAATGCCGTACTGCTTTGCAGAAGTCCAATTATTTCGGCACAATGCTGGTTAAGATGGGCAAGGCTGATGCATTGCTGGGCGGTGCAACTTATTCCACAGCAGATACTGTCAGACCTGCTTTGCAGATTATCAAGACAAAAAAGGGTTCAACTCTGGTAAGTTCGAGCTTTATTCTGTTCCGTGAGGTTAACGGCGTAGAGGAAAAGCTTGCAATGGGTGACTGTGCTATCAATATTGATTACCCCGACAAGCTGGACAAAGAGGGCAATGTAGTGCAGACAGGTGCGCAGAAACTCGCAGAGGTTGCAGTAGAAACTGCAAGAACCGCTAATTTCTTCGGCATTGACCCCAAGGTTGCAGTATTGAGCTTTTCCACATACGGTTCAGGCAAGGGCGCAACCGTTCAGCTGAGCCATGATGCAGTTATCGAAGCAAGAAAAATTGACCCTGAATTAACAGTTGACGGTGAATTCCAGTTTGATGCAGCTGTTTCTGCGGAAGTTGCAAAAACAAAGTGTCCGGATTCCAAGGTTGCAGGACAGGCAAATACTTTCATTTTCCCGTGCATTGAAGCCGGAAACATCGGTTACAAGATTGCACAGAGATTAGGCGGTTTTGCTGCGTATGGTCCTATTTTGCAGGGTCTGAATGCACCTATCAATGATTTGTCACGTGGATGCAATGCGGACGAAGTTTATGCAATGGCAATTATCACAGCTGGCATGGCATAATTAGAATTTTCTGGATTTGATGGAAAGCACTGGTTAGAGAATATCGGTCAGTGCTTTTCTTTATATCAACCAAAATTATCATAATCTGAAAGGGTGAAAGCCAATGATGCCACATAATGAATACAGCCCGATTGAAATGGTCTGTCGGTTTCCGGTACGTCCGGGGTTATATCTTCTGAATGGTGCAACACCAGTCGGGGAAGCGGTCAATTTCACGATTCATTCCGCCAATGCGACTTCCTGTTCGGTGGTGCTGTTTCACCGGAAAGAGCGAGAGCCTTTCGCCGTGATTGACATTCCGAACCGTTACAAAATCGGGGATACGTGGTCAATTATGATTTTCGGAATTGATATTTACGATTTTGAATACTGTTATCGTTTCGACGGAGAATACAACCCTGAAAAAGGCTTGATTTTCGATAAAAACCGAAATGTCCTAGACCCCTACGCAAGAGCCGTGACAGGTCAAAGTGTCTGGGGAGAAAAAACAAGAGATTACGGCATTTATCATGGCAGAGTCTGTTCAGGGCTTTTTGACTGGGGCGAACATCCGGAGCAGGATATTCCATTATCTGACCTGATTATCTATGAAATGCACGTCAGGGGATTCACGAAGGATTCTTCTTCCAACGTCACCCACAAAGGAACATTTGCAGGAATTATTGAAAAAATTGAATACCTGAAAGAACTTGGCGTGAATGCCGTGGAGCTGATGCCAGTCTTTGAATTTGACGAAATGGACGGCGCAAGGGAAGTGGACGGAAAGCAACTCCTGAATTATTGGGGATACAATACCACTTGTTTTTTCGCTCCCAATACCAGTTATACTTCACAGGTGGAATACAATCACGAGGGGGACGAATTGAAAACGCTCATCAAGGCACTGAATGAAAATGGAATTCTGGTCTTTCTGGACGTGGTATTCAATCACACGGTAGAAGGGGACGAAAATGGGCCTGCATTCTGTTTCAAGGGGCTTGACAACAATGTGTACTATATGCTGACTCCGGACGGACATTATTTCAATTTCAGCGGATGCGGAAATACGTTTAACTGCAATCATCCGGTTGTGCAACAATTCATTCTGGATTGTCTGCGACATTGGGTAATAGAGTACCGTGTGGACGGTTTTCGGTTTGATTTGGCATCCATTCTTGGACGGAGTGAGGACGGCAGCCCGTTGGAAAATGCGCCCTTGCTCAAAAATCTGGCATATGACCCTATTTTGAGCAAAGTCAAGCTGATTGCAGAGGCTTGGGATGCAGGCGGTTTGTATCAGGTGGGGAGTTTTCCCTCTTGGCACAGATGGGCGGAATGGAACGGAAAATATCGTGATGATATGCGTTGTTTCCTGAAAGGCGACAACGGAAAGGCATATCATGCCGTGCAAAGAATTATGGGTTCACCTGACATTTACCCGCCGGAATACCGTGGATATAATGCATCAGTGAATTTCATCACCTGTCATGACGGATTCACGCTGTATGACCTTTATTCCTACAATCAGAAGCACAACGAGGGCAACGGCTGGAATAATACCGATGGCGACAACAGCCCCACAAGCTGGAATTGTGGTATAGAGGGCGATACTTCCGACCCTGAAGTGATGGGGCTTCGAATCCGGATGATAAAGAATGCCTTTGCAGTATTGCTTTGTAGTCGGGGAGCTGCAATGTTTCCGGCTGGAGATGAATTCTGTAATACACAATTCGGGAATAATAATGCCTACTGTCAGGATAATATTATTTCATGGTTGGACTGGTCGAGACTGAAACAGTTTCATGAAGTGTTCGACTTTGTGAAAAATTTGATTGCATTTCGGAAAAAGCATCCTATTTTGCGGAAAAATACGTCTGTTTGCAGTTTAGGTTATCCATGTATGAGCATTCATAATTCTTTTCCGAACAATCAGGAATTCCGTGACGATACTCACGTAGTCGGGGTGATGTTCGCAGGGCGGAACGAGGACGACGAAGACGACCTTGTATTTTTGGGAATCAATGCCCATTGGGAACAACAGCCCATGCAATTGCCGGATATTCCGAATGATACATTTTGGAATCTGGAATTTTTCACGAATGTTCCGTATGTATCTGGATGGGACTGCAATGCAATGATAAAACGAAACGGAAATACAATTTTCATTCCTCCGAGAACTGTAGCCATCCTGACCATGAAAAAACGCTGATTTCAGCGAAAAGATTAAAATACAATTTTCCGTCTATGTTCATCTGAATGCAGGCGGAAAATTGTATTTTATATCATAAATAATGGATTATCAGCTAACAAGAGAAACAAATTTCACAAAATGAAAAATAGCAGTAGAGTGACATCCTCCCCCGCCTGTAG
>DGHF01000136.1:0-7868 GCA_002392545.1 Ruminococcus sp. UBA3855 | reverse complement strand
TCCCCTCGCCAACGGGTTTGGTTCTCGTTCGATAGTACCAGTGTACTAAGCATAAGCGAGCTAACCCCGCATGCCCTGCGGTTTTATAATAGGTTTGTCTGTTATCGCCCACTGACTTCACACTAATTTATTGCTGACTGATTACAGCGACCGGCAGTCCAATACGGTGACATGGAGAGGATAACCTATCAGAATCCCTTATCATAGGGGAATGATTACCCCTAATCCGTTCTCCTTTCTTCATTCTCTGTACTCACGGCTTGGTTCTCGCTCTATTGGGGTACAGGCACACACGAGAGACAACACCCTGTTATTCTCTCCAAAAAACTAATATCAGTATACCATATTTTTCAGTATTTGTCAAGAGGGTGGACGCAATTCATCCCACGCTTTAGAAGCGGGGGTTTTCTTGCTAACCTTTGATAAAAAAGGTGCAGTAAAATTCTCGAATAGAACTTGTAGGGAAGAAGGAATTGAAATTCCGCTAGGTGAAATAAAATAACAACCAAACCGCTCCTGAATGAGGGCGGTTGGGTTATGTCCTAACAATTTGCACGAAACAATGCAAAAAGAAAATTTTTCCGGAACACGGCAGAAATAAAAGGGCAGGGGAGAGGGAAAATCTGCTTAAAATCTATATCATAAACAATTGATTATTGATAAATTACAACAACACCACCAAAACCCAAACAAAGCGAATATCCACCTTGACATTCCCCACAAAATCAACTATAATTATTATGACAATACCCCACATAAAGGAGACTTCCCATGAAACTAAAACAATCAATCATCACCGGAATTCTGATAATTTCCGCCATATTCCAGTTTTCCGGAATTTCTGCGAACGCTGAAAACATCAGCGAATACAAAGACGGCATTCTTTCCTTTCAGCTGTCTCAATCTGGTTCAGCCAACACACAAACATGGATTGACAGCGAATTAACAAATAATGCCGGAATTTCATCAGAGTGGTATATTTTAGCACTCAGCCAAAGCGGAAATTACAATTTCTCCACCTATACACAGGCATTGAATGATTATATCATGAATAACGAAATTTATTCCGCCTCTACTCGCCTGAAATATGCGTTGGTACTGGCATCAGCCGGAGAAACCAACTCCCCTTACATTACGGAAACGCTGTCAAATTCAATCGGTCAGCAAGGTGTCATGAGCTGGATTTATGGATTGCACGTTTTAAATAATGGCTTTTCCTGTGAGGAATATTCCGTACAGGATGTTATCAGTCAATTATTATCCATGCAGTTGAATGACAACGGATGGGCTGTCATGGGTTCGAATGGTGATATTGATGTCACGGCGATGGCAATTCAGGCACTTTCCCCGTATTATAGCACTATTCCGGAAGTACATCAGGCAATTGATAACGCTGTTATTTTCCTCTCTGAACGTCAAAAAGATTACGGAGGTTATGCAAGTTTCGGCACGGATAATCTGGAAAGCACGGCACAAGTAGTGACGGCTCTTTCATCAATCGGAATTGACAGCTTTTCAGATGAGCGATTTATCAAAGACGGTCACACGCTCTTAGACGGCATGAATCGCTATCGCTTGCCTGATGGCAGTTACAGTCATATTCAAGACGGCGAAATGAATTTCCTTGCCACAATGCAGGCATTTTATACATTTGTCGCCTATGAGCGTTTTCAGCAAGGAAAAAGCCCTCTGTATGTTCTGGATGCTGTGCAGTCAAGTGAAATCATTCTGGATGAAACAATCATCATTGAAACCGTTTCGCCTGAAAATCATTCTCCGGCAGATGCTCCAGAAATCATTAACAACTCTCCCGAAAATTCAGAACCTATTCAACAGGATGATTCCGAAATCATGCCGGAAACTGAAATTGTAAACGTTTCCACAATCGCTCCCACTGTATCAAATTCAATTATAACCACGACCGCCACGACTGCAAATACTTCTGTTTCGTATTCGTCATTGATAACCGCAACAAATACTAATATCTTAAATTCTTCAACTATCATTACTAATACAACCCTTTCAACAGTCATCAGCTCCGATTTACAAAGTTCTCATATGTCAACATTTCCCACGACTGCAACGGAATTTTCAACAATTGCTGTCACTTCTGAAAACAGTATCATTTCAACTTCAACAGCTCCTGCACAAAATAATGATACTGAAAAAATATCTGTCCGAATGATTGTCATGTTGTCTATGCTGGGGTGCGGATTACTGGCAAGTGTGATTCTGTTTGCATTAAAGAAACGAAGCCCGAAAAATTTCCTGTTTGTAGGCATTGTGACCGCAGTCGGGATGAGTGCCGTTTATTTCATCCGGATTCAATCAGCTGACGATTATTATTCTGACAAATTCGACACCAAAGACAAACAAGGAATTGTTACCATTTCCATCCGCTGTGATACGCTTGTCGGAAAAGCTCAATCTGAATATATCCCCGAAGATGGCATTATTTTAGATGTAACAGAAGTTCCCATTACAGAGGGAGATACTGTTTATACGGTTCTCACGGAGACAGTACAAGCTTATCATATTCAGATGGAACATAAAAATAATTCTTATATTGCCGGAATCAATTATTTGTATGAATTACAGTATGGGGATTTATCTGGCTGGATGTATCGAGTCAATGGGGAATTTCCGTCCGTAGGGTGCAACGAATACCAGCTTAAAAACGGTGACTGCATCGAATGGCTTTACACGTGCAATATCGGAAACGATTTGACCGAGGAGGAATCCCATGCAGACGATTGAAGAATTACATCCGATTAGCATTACGATTTATTTTATGGCAGTCATGGGAATTGCAATGTTTTCCACAAATCCTATCATGATGGGGTTATCCATGACAGGTGCAATATTATATTTTCTCACACGGAACGGAAAGGGACATTTCAAAATGCATCTTTCATTTGTAATATTGTTCACAGTGCTTGCGCTGATGAATCCGTTAGTATCTCATAACGGCATTACAGTATTATTTGTGGTGAATGACAATCCCATCACACTGGAGGCTTTTTTATACGGTCTGAATTCTGCGACAATGATAATTTCTATTCTGTACTGGCTGAGGTTATTTTCCATGATTATGACAAGTGAAAAAATTCTGTGTGTATTCGGAGCGATTTCGCCTAAAATTGCATTAGTGCTGTCAATGTCTCTGCGGTTTGTGCCGTTATTTCAGAATCAGGCAAAAAAAGTAAATGATTCACAAAAGGCAGTCGGCTATTTTCAGAGTGACAATATCATTGACAGCATTCACCAGAAAATGAGGGTATTTGACATCGTTCTGACATGGGCACTCGAAAACGGCATTATTACCGCCAACAGCATGGAAGCAAGGGGCTATTCTGTCGGGAAGCGTTCTCATTTTTCGATTCATCCCATCCGGAAAAATGACATTATTCTGATGTTGATAACCTGCATTTTATCAGGGGTATGCATTTCAGCTATGGCATGGGGAAAAATGACATTTTTATTTTATCCCGAAATTACTGCACCAGAAACGGATTTATTTGCAGTAGGGGGAATGATTGGCTATGGAATTCTTGTATTATTGCCCTCTATCATCCAGAAAGGAACAGAAAAACAATGGAATTACTTACAGTCAAAAATTTAAGTTTCACCTATCCTTTGTGTGATGTTCCGGCGATTCAGAATATTTCATTTAGCATCCAAAAAGGGGAATTCATTGTCTTATGTGGGGCGACAGGTTGCGGAAAATCGACATTATTACAGCTCCTTAAACCAGAACTAATTCCAAACGGTTCACAAAATGGAGAAATTTTATTCAAAGATACCCCTATTCAGAAACTTTCACCGGAAATATCAGCTTCTCAAATTGGCTATGTCATGCAGAAACCTGAACAGCAGATAGTTACTGACAAGGTATGGCATGAAATGGCGTTCGGGCTGGAAAATCTGAATACTCCTGTTTCCGTGATTGCCAAGAGAACCGCAGAGATGGCAAGTTATTTCGGAGTTGGTTCATGGTATGATAGGAGCACTTCGGAACTTTCCGGAGGGCAGAAACAATTATTGAATCTGTCTGCTGTCATGGTGATGCATCCGGAATTATTGATTCTGGACGAACCCACGGCACAGCTTGACCCTGTTTCGGCTTCGGAATTTCTGACTGCTGTCAGAAAACTGAATCAGGACGGCTTGACGGTCATTATCGTGGAACACCGTCTGGAAGAAGTAATTCCCATGTGCGACAGAATCATGATGATGAAAGACGGAAAAATGATTGCATTCGACAAGCCCGAAAAAGCAATTCTTTCCGTGAAAAATTCACCTGATTTGCTGTGTGCAATGCCCTCTGTTTCAAGGCTGTATCTGGAAATGGAATCGGACGGCATATGCCCTTTGACCATCCGACAGGGGAGGGAGTACCTCGCACAATACGACATTACACAACGTTCCATTCCGTGTGAACCGTATCAGCATTCTGAAAATATCGCTTTGCAGTTTGAAGAGGTATTTTTCCGGTATCAAAGAAATTCGCCTGACATTCTCAAAGGCATGAATCTGACAATCTACGAAAATGAAATTTTCTGCATCCTCGGCGAAAATGGAAGCGGAAAATCCACTGCTTTGAAAGCGTCAGCGGATTTATTACCCATTTACAGCGGTAAAATTCAGGTGTTCGGGAAAAAGCTCAAATCCTACAAAAAAGGGGCTTTATATCAGAATTGCCTTGCCATGCTTCCGCAGGATGTCCAGACGTTATTTTTGAGAAATACCGTTCGTGAAGAACTGGAGGGAATCAATACTGGACAGCTCCCCTTTGACGTGGAAAAACTCTGTGACCGTCACCCATACGACCTTTCAGGAGGGGAACAGCAATTATTAGCTCTTGCGAAAGTTCTTCATGCGAACCCGAAACTATTGCTTCTTGACGAGCCGACAAAGGGAATTGATGCAAATTCAAAACTGCAATTGATTCAGATTCTCCGCAAATTGAAAGAAAACGGCATGACAATTATTATTGTGACACATGATATGGAGCTGTCGGCTGAATGCGCTGACCGTTGCGGAATGTTTTTTCATGGGGGAATTGTTTCGACTGGAACACCGAAGGAATTTTTCACAGGGAATTATTTCTATACAACACCTGTCAGCCGTATGACAAGAGATTATTTTGACAATGCCGTCACTGTCGGAGATGCTGTCAAACTCTGCAAACTGAACCGTAAAAAGGAGAATATTTCATGATTATCATTCAGAATTCAAAATTACGGCATTTTTTGAAGAAAATCATTCCCGTTGTGGGATTTCCGGCATTTGTGCTGATGGGTTCGACAATGCTCAACGAGAAATATCACCTTGCCATTTCGTTTCTGGGGGCATTGACAGCATTATTGTTATTCGTGACGGATTTCGAGAAGAAGAAAACCGGAACAAGGCGAATTGTGGTTGTTTCGGTCATGACGGCAATGTGTTTCATTGGGCGGTTTCTTCCGGTACTGATGCCAATGACAGCATTCATCACATTGACAGGGGTTTATATCGGGAGTGAATCGGGATTTCTGGTAGGAGCATTGTCAGCGGTATTGTCAAATTTTTATTTCGGTCAAGGACCTTGGACGATTTTCCAAATGCTGGCATGGGGCATGATTGGCTATATTGCTGGAATTCTTGCGAATCCCCTCAAACGGAATTTAATATTACTGATGGTATACGGAGCTGTGGCAGGAATTTTGTATTCGTTCATCATGGACATTTGGACAGTATTGTGGTACAACAAGGGAATGGACTGGAATTTATACCGGAATGCACTCATCACAGCAATTCCTTATACTGTCTCTTATGCGGTTTCTGGAATTCTTTTCTTGGGACTGCTTGCGAAACCATTCGGGGAAAAACTGGAACGGATTAAAATCAAGTACGGAATTTAAAAAAATGGTGCAAAAACAGGACATTTTGCAGAATGGGGCTTGTTTTTTCTGAAAAAATGTGTTATGATAATAAGAGTGAATTAAAATCAAAAGGAAAGAGGTTTCAAAATTATGGCTGAACCATTTTTATTTAAAGTCAATCTTGGGGGTATGATTGACATTCTCGCTAATCATTTATACAGCAGTCCGGACGTATTCGTCAGAGAATTACTTCAAAACGGCACGGATGCCATCAGCGGACGGAGACTTTCAGACCCTGATTTTTCAGAGGGCTGTATTACCATTTCCATTGAGCCTGAAAAATCCATGATATTCACGGATAACGGCACAGGTTTGACAAAAGACGAAATTCATCAATTTTTGGCTGTTATCGGGCAGAGTTCGAAACGAGACTTACAGACCGGAAAAATTTTAGAAGATTATATCGGACGTTTCGGAATCGGAATGCTTTCATGTTTCATGGTGACGGATGAAATCAAATTACGCACTCGTTCCGCCAAAGCCCCTTCTCATGCTTATGAATTTACCGGAAAACCAGACGGTACATACAGTATTATCGATGTTCCGGCGGACAGCGTTCAGGTCGGCACAGCAATGTATATCAATGCCAAAAAGGGCTGTGAGGAATATTTCCATGAAGACAGAGTGGCGGAACTGGTGAGATATTATGGCTTGCCTTTGCCGTTTCCGGTGATGATGAAATCAGCGGACGGAGACTACAGAATCAATGAAATGTTTCAGGCGAATGGAAAAAATGTTCATGAAAGCATGATGCAGTTAGGCAAGAATATTTTTGAAAGTGATTTCCTTGACTGCATTCCATTGGAATCGAAAAGCGGGTTATTCAGCGGAGTTGCATATATTCTCCCCCATGCGGTTTCATTGCATTCGAAGACGAAACACAGAATCTATCTGAAAAACATGCTCCTGACGGAAGACGGTGAGGCAATTTTACCGAAATGGTCAGGGTTCTTGCGCTGTTTCCTGAACACGTCACAACTGCGCCCGACTGCCTCCCGTGAAAGCTTCTATGAAGATGAGATGTTAGAACAGGCTAGGGAAGAATTAAGCCAATGTATTTCAGGGTATTTAATCAACCTGTCAAAGAAAAATTCACAGCTCCTTGAGGACATTATTCAGATTCATTTTATGGCGATTAAATCCATGGCTTGTGAAGATGATACCTTTTTCAAGACGTTCATTCCGTTTCTGAAATTTGAAACGAACATGGGCGAATTATCGGGAAAGGATTTATTGACACGACATGACCCGATTTCCTTTACACAGGACATGAACCAATTTCACAGAACGTCTTCTCTGATGCTGGCACAAAGTCAGTTATTAGTAAATGCGTGTTATGTATATGATGCATCACTGTTGAGGATGATTCAGGAATATGATGATAACTTAATTATCTACCCTCTGGAGCTGATTGCTGTTGACGAATTTTTGCAAGACCCCAGCATTGATGCACAGGTGGAAGCAGATGACTTTGTTCAGAATGCAAAGCGTATTTTTAAGCGTTTCGATTGTGACGTTGCATTGAAATCCTTTTCTCCTGAACAGCTCCCAGTCTTTTATATGCTGGACGAAAATGCCGAAACCCTGAGAGAAATTCAGCACTCTAAAGAAAATTCCAATGAAATGTTTTCTTCCATGCTGGATGCATTCGCTGAGGAAATCGGAGACCATAAAGCAACATTATTTTTAAACTGGCGCAACCCCTTAATCAGACGGCTGATTCATCTGAGCAATGCCGAAAAAGTCAAGTCAGCATTGGAAATCCTCTATGTACAGGCATTATTGACAGGGCGATTTCCTTTGAAAGGTGATGAAATGGCTCTGCTCAATGACAATCTGATTCAGCTCATTGAATGGGGCACTGCTGAATAATTCATGAAAGAAAGGTGATTTTATGGCAAGTTTCCGACAAATGGAAAATGATTTTGCTACCCTTGAAAGAGG